>JAAYZO010000553.1 GCA_012514865.1 Lentisphaerota bacterium
CTCGACCCTCGACCCCCGGAAGAGGCAACGCCCAACGCTGAACGCCCAACGTCCAACGCCCAACGCCGGACGCCAGCCCCCTCGACCCTCGACCCTCGACCCTCGACCCTCGACCCTCGACCCCCGGAAGAGGCAACGCCCAACGCTGAACGCCCAACGTCGAACGCCCAACACCGGCTCCCGAACTCCGAGCTCCGAACTCCCGCCCCTGTGCTCAGGCCTTGAGCAGCGCGGCGAGGGCCTGTTGCGAGCGCAGACGGACCTGCTCATGCAGGCTCTGCCCGTGGGCGTCCATGGTCACCACCGCCGGGAAGTCCTCGACGCGCAGCTCCCAGATCGCCTCCGGGGCGCCGAAGCGCTCGAGGAAGTGCACGCCGCGCACCTCGCGGATGGCGTCGGCCAGCACCTGGGCGGCGCCGCCGACGGCATGGAGGTACAGGCAGCCATGGCGGCGGCAGGCCAGGCGTGTCGCCTCGCCCATGCCGCCCTTGCCGATGATGCCGCGCAGGCCATGCCGCTCGATCAGGGCCGCCATGTAGGGCTCTTCGCGGATCGAGGTGGTCGGCCCGGCCGCGGTCACCCGCCAGCCGGCGCCATCGCGGATGACCACAGGGCCGCAGTGGTAGATGACGCCGCCGCGCAGGTCGACCGGGCAGGCGCCCCCCGCGGCGAGGTAGTGGTGCACCGCGTCGCGGCCGGTGCAGAGCACCCCGGTCAGGGTCACCAGGTCGCCCACGGACACCGCGCGCACGGCCGCCTCGTCCAGGGGCAGGGTCAGTCGTCTGGGCGCTGTCATCGCTGTCTCCCGCTGGCCGCGATGCGGCCTCAGGGCGCCGCCGGCCGGGCCGGCGCCCCGGCGGCCGGGACGGTGCCGGCTGGCGCGGCCGCCTCGGCGGACGGCTCGAAGTGGTAGATCTCCTCGCCGGGACGGCACATCCCGAAGCGCTCCCGGGCCACGCGTTCGATGGCGCGGTAGTCGGTGCGCAGGGCGCGCAGCTCGCGGTTGAGGTCCTCGAGGTCGCGGCTCTGCTGCGCCAGGGTCGACTGGAGGGCCTCGATCGACTCGCGCGTGGCGCGGTTGGCGCGGTAGACCGGGCCCAGCCACACCGCCGCCGCCAGCACCAGGCAGGCCAGGGCAAAGATGCTCAGGAGTGTCCGCGCCTTCATCGGCAATCGCTCTGCCTCCACACCGGCGTCAGTTCAGCGTTACGTCAATCCGCATCGGCGACAGGGTGACGCGATTGCGGATGGTATCCACGGCCACCAGGAGCATCGGCACGCGTGAGCCGCTCCGGGTCTGCGCCAGGGCCTGCCCGAGGGCCTCCACCGAGGTGGTCTCCGAGCCGGCCGCCTGGACGATGATGTCACCCCGGCGGACCATGTCGCCCCAGCGCACCTTGCGCTTGGCGAACTCACTGTCGGCAAAGACCTCGGAGATGGCCAGGCCGCGCAGGTCCTCAGGCAGGCCCAGAGCCCGCCGCAGCGCCGGCGTCAGCGCCTGCACGCGCACCCCCAGGCGCTGCCGGATGAGGACCTCGGCCGACATCGCCTCGATGGGTATCGTCAGGGACCGCCCGGCGCCGGTCTCGAGGCGGATGCGGTCGCCCGGCACCCGCCGCCAGAGCCGTCGGCCCAGCTCGGCCGCGCGCGTCACCGCCTCGCCGTCGATGGCGGTGATGCGGTCGCCGACGCGCAGGCCGGCCCGCGCCGCCGGGCTGTCGTCCCAGACCTGCGTCACCTCGATCGCCGGACCGGCCCCCGAGACGACCGTCGCCGCCTCGAAGCCGCTGTAGCCATTGGAGAAACGCGCCGGCACCAGCCACGACGCCAGCACTGTCTCGATGCGCCGCAGGGGTATGGCGAAGCCGATCCCCTCGGCGTCACGACGGATGGCCAGGTTCATCCCGATCAGCTCGCCGTCGAGGTTGATCAGCGGGCCGCCGCTGTTGCCCGGGTTGATCGCGGCGTCAGTCTGCAGGATGTCGTCGAACATCGCCTCGCCCTCGCGCAGACTGCGGTTCAGGGCGCTCAGAACACCCACCGAGACGCTGTTCTCCAGACCGAAGGGGTTGCCGACCGTGATCACCGTCTCGCCCAGCAGCAGGTCGTCAGGCAGCGCGAAGGGTATCGCCACCAGGCTCTTGCCCTCCAGAGGGCCGGTCAACTGCAGCAGACACAGGTCGTTGTCGACGTCGTAGGCCACCGGCTCGGCCGGCAGGATGTCGCCGTCGACCAGCCGCACGCGGACATTCGAGGCGCGCTGCACGACGTGGTAGTTGGTCAGCACCAGGCCGCCGCTGTCGACGATGATGCCGCTGCCCAGCGGCGTGCTCTCCTTGAAGTAGCGGAAGTGCGGCGCGAAGAACCGATCGAAGTCCACGGCGAACGGATCCGAGACCCGCACGATGGTCTCCGTGCCGATGTTCACCACGCTCGGCATCACCGCCTCGACCGCCAGGACCACCGGCGTGCGCCGCGGCGAGCCCGCCGACGCCGCCCGACCAACGCCGGCCAGGCCCAGCAGCAGGACCACCAACACCAGCCACCGGACGCTTGACAGCCGGCCGGCCTCGGATTCTCTTATCGCTGGGTACATAAGGGCTTGGGAGGGCTCTGTCATGATCGTTACGGATGGCCGCGATGTCGACGCGCTCATGGGCCTGCTGGAGACCTGGTATCGGCCCCTGCGCCAGCAACGCCCGGCGGCCGGCAGCCGGGCCAGCCTCCGGGAAGATAGCGACCGCGCCGATGACTGCCAGTGCAGCGAGCGGTTTTTGCAGATCCTCTGGAACGAACAGCGCCTGACGGCGCTCCTGCGCACCCACGACGGCCGCCGCGTCGAGGTCATCAGCCCCGGCACCTGGAATGTCTCCGGCGGACCGGACTTCCGCCAGGCCGTCATCCGCCTCGATGGCCGCCTCTGCCGCGGCGCTGTCGAGATCCACCGCACCGCCGCCGACTGGTCCCGCCATGGCCACGACCGCGACCCGGCCTACGCCGAGGTCGTCCTGCACGTGGTCTGGAACGCCCCGCCCGGCGACCTCCCGGCCGGCCTGCCGCCGACCCTCGAGCTGCGACCCCACCTCGAGGCGCCCCTGCGCGACCTCCTCGACGAACTCCAGGCCGCCACCTACCCCTACGCCCGCCAGGTCACCCCCGGCGCCTGCGCCGCCCGCTGGGCCCTGACCGACGACACGACCGTGCGCCGCCTCCTGCGCACCGCCGCCCTGGCCCGCTTCGAGGACAAGGCCCTCCGACTGCACCGCCAGGCCCTCGCCGTCGGCTGCGGTCAGGCCGCCTGCGAGGCCTTCTTCGAAGCCCTCGGCTACAAGGCCAACCGGGTGCCCTTCCGAGCCCTCGCCCAGCAGGTGCCCCTGCAGCGCCTCCGCGCCCTCGGCGAGGACCACGCCCGCGAGGCCGAGCTGTTCGGCGCCGCCGGACTCCTGCCCGACCCCAGCACCGCCCCCGTCCTGCCGGAGTGGCGCGGCGCCATCCGCGACCTCTGGGACCGCTGGTGGACCGGCGGCGGCACGCCCCTCGGACTGGCCTGGCAACGCGCCGGCAGCCGGCCGCTCAACAGCCCGGAACGACGCCTCGCCGCCGGCTGCGCCTGGCTGCGGGCCTGCCGCTGCGATCCCGAGACCTGGATGACTGACCTGGCCACCGCCTGCTCCGACACCGCCACCCTCCGACATGCCCTCCTCGACAGCCTCGAGGTCCGCAGCCCCTGGGAGGCCGTCCAGGACAGCACCCGGCGCCTGCCGCGCCCGGCGCGGCTCCTCGGCCTGGCCCGCCGCGCCGACCTGCTCGCCAATGTCCTCCTGCCCTTCCTCCAGGTCCTGGGCACGCGCGCCGGCGACGAACGGCTCTGCCGCCTGGCCCGTGCCGCCTACCTGGACCTGCCGCGCCTGCAGGACAACCGCCTCCTGCGCGAGGCCACGCACCGCTTCCTGGTGCCGCCGAGCCGGAGCCGCGAGCTGGTCCGCAGCGCCGCCGATCAGCAGGGCCTCCTCGAGCTCTACCGCGCCTTCTGCCTGGCCCTCGACGGCGACTGCGCCGACTGCCCGTTCACCACGGCCGCCGGCACCCCGCCATGAGCCTCCCGGCCGGCCGCAGCCGCCCCGACACCGCCTGCCCGGACTCGGCCGCCGGGGCGGTTTGACCGATGGGCCTCGCCGACGTACAGTGTGCCTCTGCGGAAACCGGCCAGGACGCCAGCCATCCTGCCACCAACGCGTCTGGGAACCTAGATGAAATACGCCGTACTGGGCGATGTCCACGCCAACTTGGAAGCACTGACGGCCGTCCTGGAGAAGGCCCGCGAACTCGGGGTGGACAGCTACCTGTGCATCGGCGATATCGTCGGCTACAACGCCAACCCGCAGGAATGCCTGGAGATGGTCCGGCTGCTCAACCCGGAGGTCGTCACCAAGGGCAACCACGACGAGCAGGCCAGCTCCGAGACCGAGCTGGTCGGCTTCAACCCCCAGGCGGCACGCGCCATCGAGTGGACCCGCGAGCAGCTCCGCGAAGACCAGCGCCTCTGGCTGGCCGCACTGCCCTACCGGCAGACCATCGGCGCGCGCCTCACCCTCGTGCACGCCACCCTCGATATGCCCCATATGTGGGGCTATGTCTTCGATAAGTACAGCGCCGAGGTCTGCCTCGGCTACCAGTTCACCCAGGTCTGCTTCTTCGGCCATACCCACGTGCCCCTGGCCTTCGAGAAGTATGGCACCGTCAACGGCGGTCGCTACGACGAAATCCGCCTCCAGGCCAACCACAAGTACCTCATCAATGTCGGCAGCGTCGGCCAGCCCCGCGACGGCGACCCGCGGGCGGCCTTCGTGACCTACTCGCCGGACGACCGGCTGGTACAGCTCCATCGGGTCGAGTACGACATCGCCACGGCGCAGCAGAAGATCCTCGCCGCCGGCCTGCCCGAGCGCCTCGCCCAGCGCCTCGGCGTCGGGCGCTGAGAGCCGCAGGCGCCACGGCGGCGGCCGGCGCGGCGCAAACGACGAGCCCTCGTGAATATCCTGATCGTCAAACCCAGCAGCCTCGGCGATCTGGTGCATACCCTGCCGGCCGTGCATCTGCTCCGGCAGTCCTTCCCCGAGGCGAGCCTGTCCTGGGTCGTCAATGACTCCCTGGCCGGCTTCGTCGCCCTCTACCCCGGCCTCGACGAGGTCATGCCCTTCCGCCGCCAGCGCTGGGGCCGCGTCCGCCACTGGCATGAGCTCATCGGCTTCTTCGGCGAGCTGCGTCAGCAGCACGTCGATGTGGCCATCGACTTCCAGGGCCTCTTCCGCAGCGGCCTCATCACCTTCGCCAGCGGCGCCCCCCGGCGCATCGGCTTCCAGAATGCCCGCGAGGGCGCCGGGTTCTTCTACACCGAGCGGGTGGCCGTGCCGGCCAACCTGCGCCACGCCATCGACCGGAATGTCTTCCTCGTGCAGTCGGCCCTCGGCCTGGCGGCCAGCGCTGCCATGCCCGATCTGGTGCGACCCCACGACAGCGCCCGCGAAGCCCGCCGGCTGCGCCGCCAGCACCAGCTCGACAGCGGCGGCCCCGTCCTGGCCGTCGCCCCCGGCGGACGCTGGCCCAGCAAACGCTGGCCGCCGACGTTCTTCGCCGCTGCCCTCGACCACCTCCATGACCTCATACCCGACCTGCGCTGCTGGCTCCTCGGCAGCCGCGACGAGGCCCCGACCGCCGAGGCCGTGCAGAAGGCCTGCGAACGCTGCCAGCCGGTCTCACTGGCCGGCCAGACCGACCTGCCGACCCTCCTGGAGCTGCTGCGGCACTCCGACGCCCTGCTGACCAACGACAGCGGCCCGATGCACCTCGCCGCCGCCCTCGGCGTGCCGGCCGTGGCCTGCTTCGGCGCCACCGACGCCGACCTCACCGGCCCCTACGGCGAGATCCACACCGTCTTCCGTACGACCTGCGACCTGACGCCGTGCTTCTCGCGCGACTGCCTCCAGAAGGCCCGCCTCTGCTCCGACGGCACCCCGCCAGCGCGCGTCGCCGAGGCCCTTGCCGCCAAGATCCGCTGGTCCCACGAACGCCGGCCGCCACCCACGACGGTGCGCCTTGACGAGGAGTGACCCGACCATGAGCCGCCACGCCACCCGCCTGGCCTGCCGAGCCCTCCTGCTCGCCCTCGCCGTCACCACCGCCGGCAGCCTGCAGGCCCAGCTCAACATCGCCCTGCGCACCAACCGCAAGCACTACCTGCGCTACGAGCCCATCGAGGTCAGCGTCGTCCTGCGCAACTACAGCGGCAATACCCTCATCTTCGGCTCGCCCGACGGCGCCGACGCCGGCAGCCTGCGCTTCACCGTCGAACGCACCGCCGGTCCCGAAATCCGCCCCCTTGACCCGCGCTTCAACCCCGTCGCCGACCTCATCCTCGGCGCCGGCGAGAGCCGGGAGCTGCGCATGAACCTCAACGAGTTCTTCGACCTCCGGCCGGAGGGGTCCTACAGCATCACCGCCACCATCGGCCACCGCCGCCTCCCTAACGACTATCGCTCCCAGCCGGTCAGCATCGACGTCCGCGAGGGCGTCCCGGTCATCACCCGCGACCTCGGCCTGCCCCAGACCGAACCCGGCGCCCTCATCAAGGCCGTCACCGCCTCGCTCCTGCTCTTCCACGACGGCGAGGAGTGGCTCTACTGCCTGCGCGCCGAGAATGCCGAGGCCGTCCTGGGCACGGTCCGCCTCGGCCGCCAGATCTCCGGCTCACAGCCCCAGATGGACGCCGATGCCGCCAGCGATGTGCATGTCCTGGTACAGCTCCAGTCGCGCGTCGTCCTGCACGCCGTCTACGGCCTCTCCGAGCAGGGCCTGCGCCTGCGCCAGCGGCGCTGGTATCGCCCCGACGCCTTCGGGCCGCGCCTGACCCGCAACGCCGGCTTCCTGCAGGTGGTCGGCGGCGTGCCGATCCCCGAGAATGCCCTCCAGCCCAGCCTGAGGAACGCGGTCGACCCGGCCGCCACCCTGCCGGGCGGCCCCGCCGCCACGCCGACACCGACACCCGGAGCACCACGCGCCCCGGGCACGCCGCCGGCAGGACCGGCCGCACCGGCCGCCGAGACACCCCGCGGCCGCGACGCGGCCGGAGCCGGCAAGGACCCCTGAATGACCAGGAAGGCGAGCCATCGAGCCAGGCCAAACGCACCCAGGAAGACCCTCCTGGGCGACGCGACCAGTGACTTGACCGCCACCAGCGTTCTGCCTCAGGACCCGAACGGCCAGCTCCTGCCCGGCGCCCCCGTCACCGGCAACTATGCCGACATCCGGGTGCCCGGATATACCCTCATCTCCGTCCTCGGCCAGGGCGGCATGGGCGTCGTCTTCCTCGCCCGCCAGGAACGCCTCGGCCGCTTCGTCGCCATCAAGATGATCAGCACCGAGGCCACCCACGACGCCAGCTACCTCCGGCGCCTCGAACGCGAAGCCCAGACCCTCGCCACCCTCAGCCACCCGAATATCGTCGGCTGCCACGACATCCTGACCACCGACCAGGGCACCTTCCTGGTCATGCAGTTCGTCCCCGGGCAACTCTCGGTCCGCGACCTGCTCCTGCGCTTCGGACGCATCTCCGAGGCCGTCGTCGCCCGCATCGCCTGCGATACCGCGCGCGGCCTCGACTACGCCTGGAAGAAGGGCATCTGCCACCGCGACATCAAGCCGGACAACCTGCTCATCTACCGCGAGGACCCATCGCCGCCGCACACGCCCGACGAGGCCTTCACCTCACCCAACGCCCGCGTCATGATCTGCGACTTCGGCATCGCCCGCGATGCCCTCGCCGCCGGCAGCGCCGACGCCGCCGCCGGCAGCGTCCTCGGCAGCCCCGCCTACATGGCCCCGGAGCAGGCCTTCGACCGCAGCCAGGTCGACTTCCGCGCCGATATCTACGCCCTCGGCACCTCGCTCTACCAGCTCCTCACCGGCAAACGGCCCTTCCACGGCCCCAACGGCATCGAGACCGTCCGCCTCAAGCTCGATGCCGACCTGCCGGACCCGCGCCGCGAGGGCGTCGCCGTCAGCGACGAGTGCATCCACATCCTGCGCCGCATGGGCGCCCGCGAACCCAGTCGCCGCTATGCCGCCTACGAGGAACTCCTCGCCGACCTCGCGAGCTGGCTCAGCCAGCAGCAGCAGATCCGGCACCGGCGCGTCCTCGGACACTTCCCCCCGGCCTTCTGGAAAGGCCTCTCGGCCGGCGCCGCCGTCGTCCTGGTGGCCGTCGTCGTGATCACCGGTGACGCCATCCGCCGCGCCCTGCAGCCGCCGCCGCCCTCACGCGCCGCCTCTCTGGTGTACTGGTCCGGCGACCGCTCGAGCTGGCGCGCCGGCGGCGCCGACGCCGAGACCGGCGGACCGACCCTGCTCGGGCTCAGCCCGAACGCGCCGCTGACCCTCAGACAGGTCCTCCGGCCGGACGTCCGCGTCCGCTTCAAGGTCCGCATCCCCGGCGCCAGCAAGGTCCGCTGCGCCCTGCGGCAGGGCAGCCAGGACCGCTGGTGGCTGCATTGGGAACGCAGCCGGGGCGCCAGCTCCTTCGCCTCCGAGGCCGATGGCCGCGAGATACCCCTGGTCGAAATCCCCGACCGCCGGCCGCTGGAGTGGCTGAGTGTGGATATCCGCGCGCGGACGCGCGAGATCGACCTCTACATCGATGGCAAACTGCGCGCCATCGCGCCGCTGAAGGAGCCCCTGACCGAGGCGTACCTGGTCCTGGAGATCCCCGGCGGCGGGCTGGCTCAGTTCACCGATGTCTGGGTCACCGAGATGCCTTGAGGTGGTGCTGACGGGCCGACGCGACGGTGTTGTGCAGGAGCATCGTGATGGTCATCGGCCCCACCCCGCCCGGCACCGGCGTAATCAGCGACGCCTTTGCGCTCACCGCCTCGAAGTCGACATCGCCCACCAGTCGGAAGCCCGACTTGCGGCTGGCATCGGCGACGCGGTTGACGCCGACGTCGATGACCACGGCGCCCTCGCGGACCATGTCGGCGGTGATCATCCGCGGCTGACCGGCGGCGGCGACCAGGATGTCGGCCTGGCGCGTGTGGTGCGCCAGGTCGGCCGTGCGGGTGTGGCAGACCGTCACCGTGGCATTGCCCAGCGGGCCCTTCTGGATCAGCATGTTCGCCAGGGGCTTGCCGACGATGTTGCTGCGACCGACGATGACCACGTGCGACCCGGCCAGGCGCACGCCGCTGCGCTGCAGGAGCTGCAGCACGCCGTGCGGCGTGCAGGACAGGAAGGCCGGCTCGCCCAGGACCATCCGGCCGACATTCACCGGGTGGAAGCCGTCGACATCCTTCTCCGGATCGATCGCCAGGAGCACGGCGCTCTCGTCGAGAGGCCGCGGCAGGGGCAGCTGCACCAGGATGCCGTGGATGCGCGGGTCCTCGTTGAGGCGCTGCACCAGCGCCAGGAGCTCCGCCTGGGTCGTCGACGCCGGCAGGCGGTGGTCGGCCGAGTAGATGCCGATCTCGGCACAGGCCGCCTCCTTGGCGGTGACGTACGAGGCCGAGGCCGGGTCGTCGCCGACCAGGACCACGCCCAGACCGGGCTGGAGGCCGTCCTCACGGTGCAGCCGCTCGACCTCGGCCTTGAGTTCCTGACGAATCTGCTGCGCAATGAGCTTGCCGTCGATGATGCCTGCCGCCATAGCCGTCATCCCTCACTCTGTTGGTCGCTGCGTCGGCAGCGCCGCCTGCGCCGCCGGAACGAAAAGCGGCGCAACGCCCCCGACGAGAGCGTTGCGCCGCCACCAGTCTGACGGAACCGCGCGGACTGCCCCGCCGCAGGCCGCATCGGCCCGCCACAGAACAGCACCGCCACGAGGCCCCCTCAGCGAGCCGCCTTGCTCGCCTTGATCGCCGCCTGCGCCGCGGCCAGGCGCGCAATCGGCACCCGGAACGGCGAGCAGCTCACGTAGGTCAGACCGTTGCGGAAACAGAACTCGACCGACGCCGGGTCGCCGCCCTGCTCGCCGCAGATGCCGACCTTCAGATCGGCACGCGTGGCACGGCCCTTCTGCACCGACGTGGTGATGAGCTGGCCGACGCCATCCTGATCGATGGTCTGGAAGGGATCCGCCGCCAGGACCTTGGCGTCGAGGTAGTCGTGCATGAAGCCGCCGATGTCGTCACGGCTGAAGCCGAAGGTCATCTGCGTCAGGTCGTTCGTCCCGAAGCTGAAGAACTCCGCCACCTTCGCCATGCGATCCGAGAGCAGCGCCGCCCGCGGGATCTCGATCATGGTGCCGTACTTGTAGCTGAGTTCGGCGAGGCCAAAGCGCTTCAGCACCTCGGCGTGGATAGCGTCAACCCGACGCTTCGTCACCACCAGCTCGCCGACGTCGCAGGTCACCGGAACCATGATCTCCGGATGCGCCTCCTTGCCCGCCTTGATCAGCTCGGCCGCGGCTTCGAAGATGGCGCGGACCTGCATGTCGGTGACTTCCGGGTAGGTGATGCCCAGACGCACACCGCGATGACCCATCATCGGGTTCGACTCGTGCAGGGCCTCGCCACGCTTGCGCACCGCCTCCACGTCGATACCCAGGGCCTTCGCCAGCTCGGTCTGCTTCTCGATGCCCTGCGGCACGAACTCGTGCAGCGGCGGATCGAGCAGACGGAAGGTCACCGGCAGGCTGCCCATCGCCTCCATCGTCGCCTTGATGTCCTTCTTCACAAACGGGAACAGCTCGTCCAGAGCCGCCTTGCGCTCACCAAGCGTGCTCGAGAGGATCATCTTGCGCAGGAAGAACAGCGGCTGGTCGGAGTTCTCGCCGTAGAACATGTGCTCGGTACGGAACAGGCCGATGCCCTCGGCACCGAAAGCCCGCGCCGCCCGCGCGTCCGCCGGCGTGTCGGCATTCGTCCGCACGCCCATCGTCCGGAACGAGTCGGCCATCGCCATGAACTTCTGGAAACGCGGGTTCTCGCTGGCGTCAACCATGGCCAGCGCCTCGGTGTAGACGTAGCCGCGGGTGCCGTTGAGGGTCACCACATCGCCTTCCTTCAGCACCAGGCCCGTGCCGCTGACCTTGGCCTGCTTGGCCTTCACATCGACATGCAGACCACCGGCGCCGACGATGCAGCACTTGCCCCAGCCGCGCGCGACCAGCGCCGCGTGCGAGGTCATGCCGCCACGCGCCGTCAGAATGCCAACCGCGGCACGCATGCCCTCGACGTCCTCGGGGTTGGTCTCCTCACGCACCAGGATGACCTTCTTGCCGGCCCGCGTCTGCAGCACCGCATCCTCGGCCGTGAAGACGATCCCGCCGCAGGCCGCGCCCGGTCCGGCCGGGAGGCCCTTGACCACCGGCTGGGCCTTCTTCTCGGCCTTCGGATCCACGATCGGGTGCAGCAGCTCGTCGAGCTGCTGGGGCTCGACCCGCAGCACCGCCGTGCGCTCGTTGATCAGGCCCTCGGCCAGCATGTCCATCGCCATGTTCAACGCCGCCGTGCCGGTGCGCTTGCCGACGCGGCACTGCAGCATCCAGAGCTTGTTCTCCTGGATCGTGAACTCGATGTCGAGCATGTCCGTGAAGTGCCGCTCGAGCTTGGTCCGGATGGCATCCAGCTCGGCGTACGTCGCGGGCATCGTCTCCTGCATGCTGTGCAGGTGCTTGTTCTGCTCGTTCTTGGTGTCGTCGTTCAGCGGACTCGGGGTGCGAATGCCCGCCACCACGTCCTCGCCCTGAGCGTTGACCAGCCACTCACCGTAGAACTTGTTGTCGCCCGTGGCCGGGTCACGCGTGAACGCCACGCCGGTCGCCGAGGAGTCGCCCATGTTGCCGAACACCATCGCCTGGACGTTCACCGCCGTGCCCCACTCGTCCGGAATGCCCTCGATGCGGCGGTAGCTCACCGCCTTCTTGCCATTCCAGCTCTTGAACACCGCCGCAATCCCGCCCCAGAGCTGCTGCATCGGGTCGTCCGGGAAATCCTGACCGAGGTGCTGGCGCACCAGCTTCTTGAACTCGGCGGCCAGGGCCTGGAGGTCCTCCGCCGTCAGATCGGTGTCCTGCGCCACACCACGGCGATGCTTGAAGGCATCCAGGGTCTCATCCATGATCTTGCGGATGCCCTTGCCCTCGGCCGGCTCGCGACCTTCCGCCTTCTCCATCACCACGTCGGCGTACATCATGATCAGCCGACGATACGAGTCCCACACAAAACGCGGGTTGTTCGTCTTCTTGATCATGCCCGGAATCGTCGCCGGCGACAGACCGACGTTCAGGACCGTGTCCATCATCCCCGGCATCGAGCGCCGCGCCCCCGAACGGCACGACACCAGGAGCGGGTCCTGCGCATCGCCGTAGCGCATCCCCATCGCCTGCTCGACCCGCCGCAACGCCGCCGTGACTTCCGTCGTCAGGCTCGCGGGCAGACGGCAGCCGCCCTCGTAGTAGGCCGTGCAACACTCGGTCGATATCGTGAAACCGGCCGGCACGGGAACGCCGAGAAGGCACATCTCGGCCAGATTCGCACCCTTGCCACCCAGGAGGTTCTTCTGCGAGGCGTCGCCCTCGGCGGCGCCGGCACCAAAGAAATAGACGTACTTCGTGCTCATGCTCACGGATCTCCTCATGCTGTCTCAGAGGCGAGGGCCGCCCGGCACTCCGCCGCGACGGCCCCCCAGGCCCGAACCACCGCTCGGCCTTAGGCCTTGCGCCGCGCCGCCCGAATGCGCGCCCGAACGCGCTCCAGATAACGCTTCCGACGGGCACGCTTGACGACCTTGCTATGCTGCTGACTCATCGTTCGCAACCTCCATGTGGACAGGCATGACTGTGCCTGACAGACACAGACTCAAATCGAGCGTGACACTATACTATGAGGGGACAGGTTTGTCGACCCGGCCACGGAACCCGTGCGCCGCGCCGCGCCGCCCCCTCGCCATCCCCCCTCTGCGTCCTCTGCGGTGGGAATCCCTCCCCGAGCCCCACGCCGCCGCGCCATCTTCACATGCACGCGGGGCCACCGGCAGGCGCCGCGCGCCCCCCTGTCATTCCGGCGCCGCGGCGATAACGTATCAGGGTCAGCGGCGCCGTGTGTGAACGCACCGGGCGCCGCCTGCCCGGGCGCCGCCGTGACCGCCGCGGCCGCGCCCTCGCCAGAGGCCGCCGCCGTGGCCGCGGCGCGCGCCCATCCGGCCGCGCCGCCAACCGAGAGATGAGATGACGATGCCTCCATCAACCCGCCCTGCCGGCCGCCGCTGCGCCCCCTGGCGCCGGGCGCTGGCCCTCGCCATCGGCCTCGCCGCGGCCGCCGCGGCCGCCGACCTCGACCGCCTCGAAACCCTCGTCGGACACATCCTCGAGGCCCAGCAGGCCACCGCACGAGCCCAGGCTGAGTGGTCCGAACAGCGCCCGGCACATGAGGGCCAGATCGCCCTGCTGACCCAGGAGGTCGCCGACGCCGAAGAACGCCTCGAACGCGCCCGGAAAGACGCCGACGCGGCCGCCGAACAGCACCGCCAGAGCGCCGCCGACGCCGAGCGCGCCCGCCAGAGCCTCGCCGAACTGGCGGAGCCTATCGACCGCGCCGAGGCCGACCTGAAGGCCCTCTGGCCAAGCCTCCCCGAGACCCTCCGCACTACCCTCGCCTCTCCCGATACCGGCCGCCCGGACGACGCCACCCCCGCCGCCAAGGCCGACGCGGCCGTCGCCGAGCGCCTGCAGGCCCTCCTCAGCCGCCTCACCGAACTCGACCAGTTCGCCCAGGGCGTCACCCTCGTGCGCCAGGAACTCACCGAGGCCGACCGGACCCGGCGCGAGATGGACTGCCTCTACCTCGGCCTGGCCATCGCCTTCGCCGTCGCCGCCGACGGCAGCCGCGCCGCGGTCGGGGTGCCGACCGCGACCGGCTGGGACTGGCAGTGGGACGCGGCCCTGGCCGGCCCGGTGCGCCGCGCCGTCGCCATCTACCGCAAGGAACAGCCCGCCGCCTGGGTCACCCTGCCGCTGCGGCTGTCAGCGTTGCCGGGAGACCGGCCATGAGCACACCCCGCCGCCATCACCGCACCACCGCCGCCGCCATCCTCGCGGCCGTCTGCCTCGCCGCCGCGGCCCTGCCCGCCGCCGAGGCCCTCGACACGGCCATCGCCAAGGCCGAGGCCGACCTCGCCGCACAGCGCCAGACCCTTGCCGAGGCCTACGCCGAGATCGGCGCCGAGAAGCAGGCCCTCGTCAGCGAAACCGCGGCACTCCGGCAGCGCCTCGAGGCCCTCCGCCGCGAGACCGCCGCCCTCGAACAGCGCGCCCAGGCCGACCGCCGCGGCGCCGCCGACCTCGACGCCCGGCGCGATCGCGACCGCCAGCAGGCCGCCAGCCTCGCCGCCATGGCCCTCGACTACCGCCGCGCCTTCGAAACCCGACTCTCCGCCGCCGAGGCCGGCGCCGCCGGCGACGCCCTCGAGGCCCTCGACCGCGCCTTCGGCAGCCAGGCCGACACCCTCACACCCGAGACCCTCGACCAGCTCTGCAGACTCAGCCTCCAGCGCGGCCGCGACAGCCTCGGCGGACACCGCCAGAGCGGACAGGCCGTCGATGACGACGGACGTATCCTCAACGGTACCGGCCTCACCTTCGGACCCCTCGCCTTCTTCCAGGCCGAGGACGGCCGCGCCGGACTGGCCGTGCAGCCCGTCGGAAGCCTCCACCCCGCCCTCTATGACGACGTCACCCCCGCCCAGCAGGCCGCCCTCCGCGAGCTCTTCGAGAAGGGCCGCGCCGCCGTCCCGGTCGATGTCACCATGGGCCACGCCATCCGCCTCAACGCCAGCCGCGACACCCTCACCGGACACCTCGCCAAGGGCGGTATCGTCATGGTGCCCCTCCTCGTGCTCGGGGCCCTCTGCGCTCTGGTCATTGTCGGCAAGGCCATCCAGGTCACCACCCTCATCGGCGAGTCCTGCCGGCCGCGCGCCGCCGAGATCGCGGCGGCCGTCCGCAACGGCGATCTCGAGCAGGCCCAGGCCCTCACCGCACGCCTCGGCAGACCCCTCCGCGCCGTCCTCCAGGCCGGCATCGCCCAGCGCCAGGCCAGTCGCGAACGCCTCGAGGAGGTCCTCTTCGAACGCATCGCCGCCGAGGTGCCCCCCCTGGAACGCTTCCTCGGCACCCTCGCCGTCAGCGCCAGCGCCGCGCCCCTCCTCGGATTGCTCGGCACCGTCACCGGCATGATCCATACCTTCCGCCTCATCACCGTCTTCGGCAGCGGCGACGCCCGCCTCCTCTCCTCGGGCATCTCCGAGGCCCTCATCACCACCGAGGTCGGCCTCGTCATCGCCATACCGGCCCTCCTCAGCCATGCCTACCTGGCACGACGCGTCCGACAGGCCGTCAGCCTCGTCCAGGAGGCCGCCGTCATGTTCGCCAATGGCCTCCACGCACAGCCGCCGGAGCCGCCCGCATGAACGGCCTGCAGACCCTCCTCCATGACCTCTGGCAAAGCCTCGCCGCCGGCGGCGCCCTGATGGTGCCGCTGTTCGTCATCACCTGGCTCATCTGGGGCTCTTACCTCGCCCTCTGGCTGCGGCTCCGCCAGGCCCTCCAGGGCGGCGATGCCGAGGAGCTCCGCCTCGATGAACACCTGCGCCGACAGGCCGACCCGCGGCCGGTCTGCGACTGGCTCGAGACCCTCCCCGGAGCCGTGCCCAGGCTCACCCGCCATATCCTCATGCGCCGACGCTGGGGCCTCTCCTTCCGCGAGGCCTGCGCCCAGTGCCGCTTCCAGGAACTCGACCCCTACCACTACGCCATGGTCTGGCTCGGCGCCCTCATCGTCGCCGCGCCCCTCCTCGGACTCCTCGGAACCGTCTTCGGCATGATCGGCACCTTCGACGCCGTCGCCAGCCGCAGCGGCGATGCCGCACACCTCGTCGCCAGCGGCATCAGCAAGGCCCTCCTCACCACCGAGGTCGGCCTCCTCGCAGCCCTGCCGGGGACCTTCGGACTGGCTCACCTCTTCCGACTCTACCGGCACCTCGGCAGCCGACTGGACCGCTGCGAACGGCTCCTCGCCCTCGTGCTCGAACACCACGACCAGCCGCCGGCCGCCAACCCCGGTGAGGTGCGCCCATGAGACGCCTCGGCAGTATCGGCATCCGCAATCAGGAGAGCGCTGAGGTCAACCTCTCCCCTCTCATCGATATGGTCTTCCTCCTCCTCATCTTCTTCATGGTCACCACCGTCTTCGTCGAAGAGACCGGCGTCGACGTCGACAAGCCCCGCGCCGCCAGCGCCGAGGCCCTCGAGAAGACCAGCATCCTCATCGCCGTCAGCCGCGATGGCCAGGTCGTCTACGGCGGCCAGACCCTCGGCGTCAACCGCGTCCGCGGCCTCGTGGCCCGGCTCCTCCAGAACCGCGATATGCCCGTCATCGTCATCGCCGACGAACAGGCCGCCACCGGCCGCGTCGTCGAGGTCATCGACCAGTGCAAACTCGCGGGCGCCGGCAAGGTCAGCCTGGCCGCCCAGCGACCCTGATCCGGAGAAAGACACGACCGTGCAGCCGTCCCGCGAAGTCAGCACCTACGAACGCCCCGCACCCGCCTGGCCATGGCGCCTGGCGGTCGGCACCGGCGCGCTGGTCCTGACCGCGCTTACGGCCCTCCTCGTGCCCCTGGCTGACCTCATGAGCCGCGGCCCCCAGCCCTCGACGGTGACCTACCGCACCATCGAACTCAGCCCCTGGCAGCCCCCGCCGGCACCGCAGGCCACCCCGCCGCCACCGCCACCACCACCCGCACCCCCGCCGCCGCTCCAGCCACGACCGATAGCGCCTGCCCCGGCACCGCCCGCGCCAACCGAGCGCCTCCGGCTGCCCCTCCGACTCGACTTCAGCCTCACCCCGACCCGCGGCGAGGTCGCCCTCGACTTCGATCCGACGCCCTTCGCGGTGACCATCCCCACCGAGAGCGCCCCGACGCCGCCCGCGCCACCCGCGCCGCCACCGCCCGAACCGCCCGCCAAGACAGCAGAGCCGGCCGAACTCAGGGACCTCGACCGCGCCCCCGAGGTCGTCGTCCAGACCCGGCCGGTCTACCCCTACCGCGCCCGCGCTCAGCGCCTCGAGGGCCATGTCGACCTCCGCTTTACCGTCACCACCGACGGCCGCGTCGTCGACGTGGAGTGCCTCCAGGCCGAGCCCCCCCATGTCTTCGACGACGCCGCCATCGCCGCGGTGCGACGCTGGACCTTCTCCCCCGGCCAGCGCCAGGGCCAGCCCGTCGCCGCCCGCATGCAGATACGCATACGCTTTACCCTGGAAGAACCCTGATGACGCCCACCCCCACCCCAGCGCCGCGACCCTGGCACCCAGCCGGCACCGCCCTCGCCGCCGCGGCCCTGCTCCTGGCCCTCGCCGCCGCCGCCCAGGACAACCCCCCGGCCAGCGAACCCGCCGCGCCACCGGCCGTGGCGCAGGCCCCGGACGGCGCGACCCAGGGCGCCGCCACGGCCACCGAACCCGCCGTCACACCGGCCGAGGCGCAGGCCCTCGCCGCTGCCGCCGAACGCGCCAAGGCCGACCCCGCCGGCGCCGCCGCCGACCTCCGCGCCGCCCTCAACCCGGCCAGCAGCGCCGCGCTGCCCTTCACCGCCGCTGCCTATGCCCTCCAGGCCGGCCGCAACGACGAGGCCATCGACGACCTCGAAGAGGCCCTCCGACGCCTCCCCACCTTCCACCGCGCCCGCCTCAACCTCGCCAAGATGCTCCTGCGCCGCAATCAGCACGCCCTCGCCGCCGGCCACCTGCGCGAGCTCCTCCGTCAGCCCGGACAGGACCCCGCCGAACTCTGGCGACTCCTCGCCTTCGCACTCCTCGCCGATGGCCACCCCGCCGCCGCGGAGGCCGCCTGCTGCCAGGCCCTCGTCTGGAACCCCGACGATGCCGAAATCCTCGAGGTCCTCGCCCGCAGCCTCGTCGACCAGGGCCGACCCGAAGACGCCGGCCCGCTCGCCCGACAGCAGCTCCGGCGCCAGCCCGACGACCGGCGCTGGTGGCAGGTCGCCATCCACGCCGCCCTCGCGGCCGATGACCGCCGCGAAGCCACCGTCCTGCTCGAGTCCTGCCGCCGACTCGGCCACGCCGACGCCGCCCTCCTGGCCACCCTCGCCGATCTCTACCTCGACCAGGGACTCGACCAGGCCGCCGCCGAGACCTACGCCGCCATCGACCCCGCTGCCCTCGACCCGGAACGCCTCCTGCGCGCCACCGAGGCCCTCCTGGCACGCCAACAGCCCGACGCCGCCCGCAAACTCCTGAACACCCTCGACGCCACCGCCGCCGCCCTGACCCCGGCCCAGACCGCCGTCGCCCGACGCCTCGCCGGCCACGCCGCCCTCCTCAGCGGCGACCCCGAAGCCCTGCCGATCCTCGACGAAGCCCTCCGGCTCGACCCCCTCGACGGCAAGGCCCTCGCCCTCGTCGCGGAAGCCATGGGCGCCATGGGACGCCGCCAGCAGAGCACCAGCCAGCAGGTCCTCGACGGCCAGAGCCTCCTCGAGACCGCCGAGATGAAACGAGGGCACGACCCCGCCAGCGCCGCCGAGTTCCTCCGCCGCGCTGCCACCCGCGAGGGCTTCGAACTCCGCGCCCTCGCCGCCCTGACCCAGCTCGCCATCGACCAGCACCGCTACCACGAGGCCCTGCAGCACCTCCAGAAGATCCTGACCCTGACCTCGGAACCCGCCTGGCGGTTCTTCCATGACCAGGTCCTCGAGGCCTGCCGACAGGTCCCCCTGACACCCGCCGCACCCTGACGGATCTTCCGCCACGGGCCCTTGCCGCCCCATGGCGGAAGATCCGCTGGACGGGATATCCACGGCGTTGCCGCCGATCTCCCGTGGACGTCGCCCGGAGCACGGCGAAACACCGCGCACGACAGCATCAGCGTGTCTCGGCGAGCCTCCGCCCTGACGCCCTGAAAGGGCATCATCCGTCAGCCCAGGGCAACGCCCTGGGAAATAGGATGTTACGCATCGCAGGCTGAAAGTCTGCGAC
>JAAYZO010000554.1 GCA_012514865.1 Lentisphaerota bacterium
GAGCCGGCCCTGATGAAGAACAGCGGGAAGCCGGTGTCGGCACAGACCAGGCCCTCGCCACGCGCCGCCTGGTCGGCGTTGTCCAGGCTGACCGCCAGATGCTGGCGCGCCATCGGGTCGGTCTCCTCGGCGGCGGCACGCTCGAGCGCCGCCCGGACGTCCGGAGGCATCTGCGTCGCGGCGCGCTGCAGCGCCCCGAACATGGCCTCAACCACGGTCTTCCTGAGAATCACGACCGCCTCCCTCTTCCTTAAGCGATACAGGGCACTCCACGGCGGCGCGACCGGCGACCATGGCGACCGCCTCTCCACCGCCGCCGCCGGCACCAGGGCGCCCGCCCGCTCAGGCGCCGAGGATGCTGCGTACCGCCACCAGGCCCGCCAGTGAGATGGCCACCCAGAGAATCACGCCCTCGATCATCGCCCGCGGGCCGACCTTGCGCACGGCCTCACGCGACAGGCCGCAGCCGATGAAGAAGAGGGTCAGCGTCAGGCCCAGCTTGGCGACCTGACGAATGCCCTCGTACACCGCGGCACCCTGCGGCAGGATCGACCGCACCGCCGCCGCCATGACAAAGAAGAGGACGAACCACGGAATCGTGATCCGGGCGCCGCGACGGCGTGTCACCAGCGCCACGCCGAGCGACAGCGGGATGATCCACAGGGTGCGCGTCAGCTTCACCGTCGTGGCCATCTGCAGGGCCTGGTCGCCGTACTTGGCCGCGGCCCCGACCACCGAGCTGGTGTCGTGAATGGCAATCGCCGCCCAGAGGCCGAACTGCTCCTGGTTCATGCCCAGTTTCCAGCCCAGAACCGGAAAGACGAACAGGGCCACGGCGTTCAGAACGAAGACCGTCGCCAGCGACACGGACATGGCGCGCTTGTCGGCATCGAGCACCGCGCCCACCGCGGCGATGGCACTGCCGCCGCAGATGGCCGTGCCCGAGGACACCAGGCAGGAGACCTGGGACTCGACCTTGAGCAGCCGCCCGACCAGCCAGCCGAGAAGCATCGTCCCGGCAACCGTCGCCAGAGTGAAGCCAAAGCCGGTGCGGCCGGCTACCCAGACCTCGGCCAGGTTCATGCCGAAGCCAAAGCCGACTACCGACGCCTGCAGCAGGACCTTCGTCCAGCGGTGCGTGAAGGCCGGAAAGGGCTGGCCGATCGTCAGCGCCAGGGCAATCCCCAGAGCCAGGGCGAACGGCGGCGTCAGAAACCCGGCCATACACGACACGGCGATGAGAACAAAGAGGACGACCTGCCAGCGACGACGGCTCATGGGCACCACCTCGATCCATAGGACTCGAAACCGGTGCCGCACTATAGCCCGTGGAACCCACGGGCGCCCCCGGAACGCGCCGGCCGCCAGGGCTGTTTGAAGATCGCGGCGGTGCTCACTCGGCCACCCTGGAGGGGTGCCAGATCGTAGCCGGGGGTCGCGCGCAGCCCGACCCCCGGAAACGCGGATTGCACGCCATGCACCCTCCTGTGAAAATCGACCGCGACTTCCATGGAGACATGATCGGGGCCGGCACGCGCCCCGCGGGCGCTGGAGGGGTGCCAGAACCGGACTTTCAAACAGCCCTGGCACACGCCACTCGGCTCGTGGCGCCCACCGCACCGCCGACCACGTAGGTCCGCGGCGCCGCCCGGAGGCCGCTGTCGCGGCAAAAGGAAGCCCCCTCACCACGGCGGCGCGGCCGCTGCGGCGAGGGGGCGATGGGGGCACCGGCGCCTCGGCGCCTCGCTCAGGCCTAGCGCTGGGCGGCGTAGTACGTCGCGACCTTGCGCACCGCCTGGATCGTCTCCTCGACATCCTGGTCAGTGCAGAAGTTATCCAGGTACAGGCGGATGGCCCGCGTGCGCTGCCCCTGGGCATTCGGGCACTGGTCGACGTCGAAGCGGCCCGCGGTGAGGCCCGGCGCGATGTAGGTCCGGAAGGCCTTCGGATTCTCGTTCAGGGTCTTGAACAGCGGCCACTGCAGGACGAAGCCCTGCACCGGCTGGCCGGCGCTGATGCCCTCGGCGGCGAGGGCTTTGCAGAAGCCGGTGCCGTCGACGCCGGCCAGACTCGGCTCGATGAAGAGCACGGCGCCCCAGTAGGTGCACTTGCCGTGCGACGGCGGCCGCAGCAGGCTGACGCCCGGCAGGCCGGCGATCCCCGCCGCCAGACGCTCGCCCAGCTCATAGCGACGGTCGGCCACGGCGCGGACCTTGTTGATCTGCTCCATGGCGATGACCGCGTTCAGCTCGCTCATGCGGTAGTTCAATGCCGGCATGACCGGCTCCACCGGGCCGTTGCCGGTGCGGTTGTAGCTCTTGTCCACGAAGAGGTCCGCATAGCGGCCAAGGTCCTCGTCGTTGGTCAGAATCACGCCGCCCTCGCCGGCGCTGATGTGCTTCGACTCGTTGGCCGAGTAGATGCCGATGTCGCCGAAGGTGCCGACCAGGCGGTGCTCCCACTCGGCCATCCAGCTCTGGGCGCAGTCCTCGAGGACCTTCAGGCCGTGCTGCTTCGCCAGGGCCATGATGCCGGTCATGTCGGTCGGGCAGCCGAGGTTGTGCACCGGCAGCAGGACGCGGGTCCGCGGCGTGATCCGCGGCGCGATGGTCCCGGCGTCGATCATCATCGTGTTCGGGTTGATGTCGGCGAAGACGGGGATCGCGTTGAGCTGCATGATGCCGATGATCGTGCCGTGGTCGGTCAGCGGCGTGGTGATCACCTCGTCGCCGGGACCCACACCCAGGGCCGCCAGACCGGCGTGCACCGCCGCCGAACCCGAGGAGCACGGCACGCAGCAGCGCACCCCGAACAGCTCCTGGACACGCTGCCGGAAGGCCATGATCGACTGGCCCTTGGCCAAGGGCAGCGGGCCGGCCTCCATGCGGCGGCGCAACGCCGCAATCTCGGTCTCGACGTCGTGCTTGAAGCCCTTGCCATACGGCGTGGTCTTGACCTTGGGCCCACCCAGCAGGGCCAGCGTCTCGGCAGCACTCATGGCCATTCTCCTGTTCGGTTCCGTCGCCCGACCGGCTGGATCGTCCACCCGGCGTCGTCGACAACGCCCTACCTTAGCAGAGACCATGCCAAACGCGATGCGATGACGCCACAACGTGTGGTCCACACGACGCAGCGCCGCCCGGCGGATATCCGGCCTGGCGCCCTGAAAGGGCATCATTCACCAGCCCAGGGCAACGCCCTGGGAAATCAACCGTTACGCATCGCAGGCTGGAAGTCTGCAACAAGACGCCGAGAGCACGACATGCGGTCGACCCTACCGGCACCGCCGCCCGAGAGGCCCCGGCGCCGCCCGCCCCGCCCCGGCCCCTGCCCTGCCAGAATTCCGTCACCTGCCAGATTTTTGCCCGCGCCGCGCTGGCGCGATGCCGTCCTGAGAGGGTATGCTAGAGCCCGGACTGGCAGGCGCCCGGACGGCCTGCCGGGCCCGTCGCCGCGGGGTGCGGTCGGCGGCAGCGCGATAGCGGCGGTGGCGATGCAGGCAGAGCACACGGAGGCGAGACGATGCGGCTGTATCTGATGACCGATCTGGAGGGCGTGGCGGGCGTGCGTGATTTCCAGGAGTGGACCTCGCCGGGCAAGCTGTACTACCCGCTGGCGCGGCGGCTGTTGACGCAGGAGGTCAACGCCGCGATCGACGGCTTCTTCGCGGGTGGCGCGACCTCGATTCTCGTGGCCGACGGTCATGGCCCGAGCGCGATAGACCTCGAGGACCTCGATCCGCGCGTGGAACTCCTGCGCGGCTGGGGCAACGGCTGGCCGCTCGGCCTCGAGGAGGACGACTTCGACGCGATTGCCTGGGTGGGGCAGCACGCCATGTCGCGGACGCCGTACTCGAACATGACGCACACCCAGGGCTGCATCTACCTGGAGTTCTCGATCAACGGCGTCGCCCTCGGCGAGTTCGGGCAGTTGGCGGTATGCGCCAGCCAGGCCGGCGTGCGCTCGATCTTCGCGGCTGGCGAGCAGGCGTTCGCGGCCGAGGCCGCGGCCTTGGTGCCGGGCATCGAGACGGTGGCCGTCAAACGCGGCACCCGCCCCGGGCGCGGCGACGAGTGCTCGACCGAGGAGTACGCCCTGCGCAACCGCGGCGCCGTGCACCTGAACCCGATCAGGGCCCGCGAGCGCATCCGCTACGGCGCCGAGCGCGCCATGCGCCGGGCCATCGCCGATACCTCGTTCGGCATCATCCCGCTGAAGCCGCCGTACAAGCGCACCCTCGTCCTGCGCCACGACGCCGAACACCCGCAGCGACGCTACGCCATCGAAGAGCACCCGAACGACATCTGGGCTCTGATGAACATGCCCTTCAACTACAAACCGGTGGAGAGCGACGAACAGCTCCGCTCGCTCCTGGTCGACTGAGCCCCCGCCTCCGGCGCGGGCAGAGCGGCTGACACAGCCGCCGCTACAGGGGCGCCGACCGGCGCCCGGGCAGAGC
>JAAYZO010000555.1 GCA_012514865.1 Lentisphaerota bacterium
ACGGCCAGAAGTCGCCGGCCATCGCCAGCATCGCGAAGACGACCGACATCGTGGCGCCGCCGTACCTCGAGCTGGATCGTGAGAACTGCCGGGTGACGGTGTCGCGTGAGCCCCTGGTCGCCGAGATTCCGTGCAACGTCGCGATCATGCGCGTGGTTGAGTACTACGCTCGCTGATCGGGTCGTTGGATTGAGCTTCGTGTCACACCGGCGCTGGTGGTCGTCCTGCGGGACGACGCCGCGCCGGTGTGTCGTTTTCGGGCTGGCCGCCGGCTGGCGGCCGGGGCGGCCTCGAGGCGCCATGACGGCGTCCTGAAGAGGGGTCATGATCGACATCAACCTCCATACGCACACGTACCGCTGCAGGCACGCCCGCGGCGACGCCGCCGACTACTGCGCCGAGGCGGTGGCCAGGGGGCTGCGAACCCTGGGCTTCTCCGATCACACGCCGTTGCCGGATGGCCGCTGGTCGTCGGTGCGCATGGCGATGGGTGATCTGCCCGGGTACTGCCGCGCCGTCGAGGCCGCGGCGCGGGCCGCCGCCGCGGACGGCCTGCGCGTGCTCAAGGGCCTGGAATGCGAGTTCGTCCCCGAGTTCACCGCCTTCTACCGCGAGGAACTCCTCGGCGCCATGGGCCTCGACTACCTCATCGGCGGCGCCCATTGGTACCCGCACCGCGGCGAGTGGCGGGGGATCTATGGCACCGCGATGACGCCCGAGCAGCTTCGCGCCTACGCCGATTACCAGATCACCGCCATGCAGAGCGGCCTCTTTGCCTTCATCGCGCACCCGGACCTCTTCGGCGTCGCCTGGGAGTCGTGGGACCGCGCTGCCGCCGAATGCTCGAAGGCCCTGCTGACGGCCGCGGCAGCGCTTGGCATGCCGCTGGAGATCAATGGCTACGGCCTGCGCAAGCCGCCGAAGGAGACGCCGTCGGGCTCCCGGCCCATGTACCCCTGGCGGCCGTTCTGGGAACTGGCCGCGGAGTGCGGCGTCGCGGTGGTCCTGAGTTCGGATGCCCACACTCCCGCGGATGTCGCGGCCGGCCTGGACGACGCCGCGGCGATGGCCAGGCGCCTGGGCCTGCGCGTCGTGAGCGACCCGCTGGCGAGGCTCCAGGCCGCCACCTGAGCGGGGGCGGCTCCGGCGTCTTCCGGTGGCGTGGTCGGGTGCCTCCCGGAAAGGGACACCGGCGACACAGGGGACTCCCGGATGGGACACCGAAGATCCTCGTGCCGCTGAGGTCCCCCGGCCCCCCGTGTCCCCGGTCTGTGGTCCATGGTCCATGGTCCATGGTCCATGGTCTCCCGCCTGCCGCCTCCGGCGGTGATAGCCGCCCCGGGTTGGCGCGAGCCCTTGTCAGGGCTCCGGGCCGGTCGTAGGGTATGCCCCATGGAGGTGCCCGATGCGGCCGAATATCCTCGTCATCTTTGCCGATCAGATGCGCGGTGACACCATGGGCTGCGCCGGTCACCCCTGCGTGCGGACGCCGCACCTCGACCGCCTGGCGCGCGACGGCGTGCGTTTCAGCCGCGCCTTCACTCCGAACCCGATCTGCGTGCCGGCCCGGGCGGCCTTCACCACCGGCAACTACCCGCATCGCTGCACCGGCGACAAGAACAACGCCGGCGCCCTGCGCGAGGACCAGATCCGCATCGCCGAGTGGTTCGCTCGGAATGGCTATGGCACCTACGCCAGCGGCAAGCTGCACTACGTGCCCTATGCGCCGCCCGGGCAGCCGCGGCTGGTGCATGGCTTCCAGCGCGTCGCCCTGCATGAGTCCGGGCGCGTCGTCGGCCTCTACGACCCACGCGGTGAACTCACCGGCCTGGAGGACTACCACGACTACCTCCGCGAGGTCGGCTGGGGCGGCTACGCGCGCGCCCATGGCGTCGGCAACAACGACATCCACCCGGCGCCATCGCCGCTGCCCGCCGAGCACTACGCCGATGCCTGGGTGTGCTCGGAGGCCATACGCTTCCTCGACGACCACCGGCGGCACCGCAGCCACGAGCCGTTCTTCATGTTCATGAGCTTCCCGAAGCCGCATGCGCCCTACGACCCGCCGCGGCCCTGGGATGCGCTCTACGACCCGCGGCGGGTCCCGGCGCCGCTGCAGGCCCGCGACGACGAAGGCGCTCTGCGCACGCCGACCAAGGGCGATGAGGCGCGCTCCCACGGCTGGGGCCTGTGGTCGCCCGAGTGCCACCGCGTCGCCCGCGCCCACTACTACGGCCAGGTGAGCTTCCAGGACGACCAGATCGGCCGCATGCTCGCCTGGCTCGAGCGTCAGGGCCTCCTCGACGACACCATCGTCGTCTACACCGCTGACCACGGCGACCTGCTCGGCGACTTCGGCTTCTTCGGCAAGAGCTGCTTCTACCAGGGCAGCGTCGGGATACCCTTCATCGTCCACTGGCCGAAGGCCCTCCGCCGTGGCCTCGTCAGCACGGCGCCGGTCGGACTGCAGGACCTCCTGCCGACCCTCGCGGGACTGGCCGGCATGAGCCTCCCGCAGGCGGTCGACGGCATCGACCTCGGGCCCCTCCTGCGCGGCGAGGAGGGGCCGCGCCGCGAGTTCTTCGTGGCGCAGTGCCAGCGCTCGCCGCGGCAGCTCTACATGGTCGCCGACCGGCGCTGGAAATACCTCTACAGCGAACGCGGCGGCGTCGAGGAACTCTACGACCACGAGCACGACCCCGACGACCTGACGAACCTGGCCTGTCGGCACGCCTCGCGCGAGGTCCTGAAGTACTTCCGCAAGGCCCTCCGGGACTGGGCCGAGGAGCACGGCGACCACGAGATCCTGGCGCCTGGCGGCGGCCTGGCCGTCAGCCCGATGACAGACGCCGGCACCGTCGCCTTCCAGCCCGGCAGCATGGGCTGGCGCTGGTATTGAGGCGGGCGCCGCCGGTGCCGCCTGTCCCCGGAGCCTGCGGTGTCTCCGGGGCGCGGGAGGGGCTGGAGTCCGCCGAGAAGGGGGGACATAGGGGACTCCAGGGTGGGAGGGCCTGCGGTCCCCAGTGTCCCCGGCCTGGCGGTTGATCGTCGCCGGCCGGTCGTGTTCGGCTTGACTTTCACGGTCAGAGCGCGACATTACAGGGTTATGCACGGAGCCGTCCGCACCGGGGCCTTGGGGTTCATTGCGGCGCGGCCCGGCAGGCCAGGCAACGCGAGCACCACCGGCCATCGGGTTTCGGGGCCGGCACTGACAGAAGGATAGTGGACGGGTATGCCGACAAGCAATTCCGCCAAGAAGAGGCTTCGTACCAGCCTCAAGCGCCGCGCCATGAACCGTGCGGGCAAGTCTCGCCTGAAGACCAGCGAGGCGCACCTCGACGACGCCATCAAGAGCGGCAACCGCGACGGGGTCACGTCGGCCCTGAGCCGGTGCTTCTCGGATCTGGACAAGGCCGCCAAGAAGGGCACCATCCACCCGAACAAGGCCGACCGCAAGAAGAGCCGGTTGGCCGCCCGTGTGGCGCGCCTGGTGAAGTAACGCCTGTCGGGGCGTTCGCGGGCAGCCCGGTCGGTCGGTAGGGAAGAGCCTGTCGGCCGGGTGACTGCGAGAGGCGGGGCCTGGTCAAGGCGCTGCGCGGCGAGCCGCGGAGCGCCTTGTTGTGTTGGTGGCATCCCTGATCGGAGCGGCTGACCGCGTTCGCGACCCCATCGCGGGGATGCGTCGGCCGCGGAGGTCGCAGCGACTGAACCCGCAAGCAGCGCCCGGAGGCGGCGTTGCCCGAGCACCGGAGCACCGTTGAGATGCGCACTCTTGCGACACTGCTTGAGCAGGCCTGCAGCACCTACGGCGAGGGGATCTTCCTCGTCTATCCCACCGGTGCGGACGACACCCTCCGCGAGCAGAGCTACGCGGAGTTCCTTGCGGGGGTGCAGACGTGGGCGGCGTTCCTGACGGCGCGGGGTGTCCAGCCGGGCGATCGGGTGGGGATCATCACGCCGAAGTCGCCGGCGCAGATCCAGGCCTTGTACGCGGCCTGGTGGGCCGGCGCGATCGCGGTGCCGATCTGCGAGACCCTCGGCGACCTGGAGATGGGCTTCATCATCCGCGACAGCGAGCCGCGGCTCCTGCTCATCGACGCCAGCATGCGCAGCAAGGCGTCGGCCAACTGTGGCGATGTGCCGGTGCACGAGTTCGACGACCTGCCGGCGGCAGGGGCCGCGTCGGCCTGCCCGTCGCCGGTGGCGCGCCAGGAGGAGGACGTCGCGGCGCTGATCTACACCAGCGGCTCGACCGGCATGCCCAAGGGCGTCATGCTGACGCACCGCAACCTCTACGTCAACGC
>JAAYZO010000060.1 GCA_012514865.1 Lentisphaerota bacterium
ATCGATGCCTGATCAGAAGCCCTCGTTGCTGGCCGATCTGCCAGGAAGCAACCCGCGCCCGCGGCTGCAGTTCCCCGGCCGGCAGCAGGGACCCGCTGACGCCACCGGACGGACGCACCCCATGGCTCACTGGATGACCCTCGTAGCCTCGCGTGCCTGATTCTCAAGAACCGCCTCGATGCAGCCGAAGAACTTGAGCACACAGGGAACCTTGAGCCGGTAGAAGACCTGGACACCGCGCTTGTCGTCCTCGACGATGCCGACAGTCTTCAACAGCGTCAGGTGCTTGGAGACGGTCGAAAGATCGGCACCGACCACCTCGCGCAGCTCGCACACACAGCGCTCGCCGCGGGAGAGTTCGTCGATCATCGCCAGGCGGCTGGGATGCCCCAGCGCTTTGACGATTCTGGCTCTGGCCTCAAACCGGGCTCTGCTATGCTCGTCCATAGACCACGTGGTTCCTGCTCAGGTGTGCCGCCGACGGTCGCCGTACCGGTTACCACTATAGCCACGCGCCCGCGGCGCACCATGGCCCCATCGCCGACTGTCATGACCCGACGCCCGCCCTCACCCCACCCAAGCCCCGAAGACCATCCCGGTCGCGGTGGCCATCACGACGACGAGGGAGACGAATACCACGGTCTTCTGCGTGCCCATGATGCTGCGGATCACCAGCATGTTCGGCAACGACAGCGCCGGCCCGGCCAGCAGCAGCGCCAGGGCCGGACCCTTGCCCATACCCGAACCGATGAGGCCCTGCAAAATCGGGACCTCGGTCAGCGTGGCGAAGTACATGAACGCTCCGAAGACGCTCGCGAAGAGATTCGTCCAGAGGGACCACACGGCGCGAATCACGGGCTCGACCCCCGCACCGGACAGGCCGCTGATGGCCAGGAAGGTGTCCGGCTTGGCACCAACCAGCATCTCGACGCAACGGCTGGGGATGATTCCTTCGTGGCCGACTCGGCCCAGCAGGAAACCGGCGACGACAACGCCAAAGAACAGCAGCGGGAGAATCTGTTTGGCAAAGGTCCAGGTCGCTCCGAACCATTCGCCGGCCTCGCCCCTATCGGTGCTGGTGATGACGGAAAGCCCCACCACTCCCGCGGCGAACGGAATCAGCACCATCAGGCCGTCCATGGGCAGCATCAGCGCCAGCAGCCCCGCCGGGATGGCCGCCGCCAGCACCTTCCACCGCGTCAGGCCAAACCAGAGGATCAGCACCAGGCCGAGCGCGACGGAAAAGGCCGCGGTTACCAGCCACTTATTCCGCCAGAGTGTGGCCCACGCCCCGGGCAGCGGCGTCGCCGATACCACCTGCTCAACGGGTATCTCGAACTCTGCCGCAGCGACCAGGGATGCGCCGCCCACGACCGGCTCGTTGGAATGCCCGTCCTCTGCAGACGGGGGCTCGCCCGTCAGCACCTTCACGCGGTAAACGGCGCCCGGCGCCGCGGCGTCTTCGGGGGCCTGCGTGATCGCGGCCCGGAACGTGGTGCCATCCTTAAGCTCGAAGAAGAAGCCGTTGGGCGCACCCCAGTTGGCAAAAACCAGCACGCCGACCATGACGCCGAAAAACACGGCATTCTGCCAAAGAGGACGCTTTACCTCAGGCTCGGGCAACGCCATCTGCGCCTCGGCCCTGACCGCCTCCTCCCTGCGGTAGATGAGGTGCATGACAACGCCGATGATAGCACTGAAGGCGATGGCCCCTACCGCCCGGGCAAGGCCGAGCTGCGGGCCAAGAATGCGGGCGGTGAGGACAATGGCAAGGACGTTGATTGCCGGGCCCGAGTACAGAAACGCACAGGCCGGACCGAGTCCCGCACCCATGCGGTAGATGCCCGCAAACAACGGCAGGACGGTGCACGAACAGACGGCCAGAATCGTCCCCGATACCGAGGCCACACCATAGGCCAGAAGCTTGTTCGCCCGCGCCCCGAGGTACTTCATCACCGACGCCTGGCTGATGAAGACCCCAATGGCGCCGGCAATGAAGAAGGCCGGCACCAGGCACAGCAGCACGTGCTCCCGAGCATACCACTTCGTGAGATGGAACGCCTCGAGAACCGCACCGTCAAAACGAGCCCCCCCCACCGGCAGCCAGAAGAAGACCAGGAATACCCCAACGATCCATGCCAGCTTCCTGCCTTCCTCACGCCAGTTCATGCTCCGGTCCTTTCCTGGTGAGAGCCACGAGGCACACCCGCCCAGACGCGACCCGGCTCCCACTGTATGCCAGTTTGGCCAATTAGCCAAGCGTTGCGCCGAAACAAACACAATGCGGCCGCGGCCGAGCGCGCGAACGCCGTGTGGCGGCGGGGCGCGCTCAGGCCAGGGTCGCCAGCTCCTTGAACATGGCGCGGATCGGCAGCTCGTTCGGGCACTTCGTCTCGCAGGCGCCGCAGTCGTTGCAGCGGCTCATCGACTCCGCGGCCGGTATGCGACGCAGGCCGTCGCGGGCGGCGTCGGCAAGGCCGTAGGCCTGCCAGTGGCGATAGAGGTCCAGATGGCGCGGGATGGCCACCCCCTGCGGGCACGGCAGGCAGTACCGACAGCCGGTGCAGAGGCGGTGTCCGAGCCGTTCGCGCAGGCGGTCCAGCCCCTCGCACAGGCGTTCGAACGGCGCCGCCGTCGCAGGATCGAAGTCCCGCACCGTACGGGTGTTCTGCTCCAGGTGCGCCATGGCGTTCATCCCCGAGCAGGCCGTGCTCACCGCCGGGTTGGACAGAACGAAGCGGAGCGCCATCTCGGTCGTCGGCAGGTCCATGCCGAGGGCCTCCTTCAGCGCCTCCGACTCGCAGGCCAGGGTGCCACCGGCGACCGGGCACATCGCCACCACGCCGACGCCAAGTTCGCCGGCACGCCGGATGGTCGGCTCGTAGGCGCGGTTGACCAGGTTGTAGGGCACCGTGAGGGTGTCGAAGAGCCCGGTCTCGATGAGGCGGGTGAAGTTCTCCGGCCGGTCGTGGCCGGTGAAGCCGATGTACTGCACCAGGCCCTCGTCCTGGGCCTGCCGCAGGGCCTCCAGGACGCCGCCGCGCTTGAGGAGGTGGCCGACGCGGTCCCAGCCGAACCAGCCCACCTGGAAGAACTTGAAGTGCGTCAGGCCGAGGATGCCGAGCTGGCGTTCGATCTCCTGCCGGAAGCCGAAGGCGGTGGTGTCGGGGTGAATGGCGGCCTTGCCGGAAACGATCACCCCGGCGGTCTTGCCGACCAGGCCGGGCGCGGTGCGCTGCTGACACTGGCCGCCGCAGTACCCGCGCGTCGTCTCGAAGTAGTTGATGCCCAGGTCGACGGCCCGCGAGACCAGGGCGGTGTTGAGGTCCTGGTCCTCGGTCAAACGCATGCAGCCGAAGGACAGCGCCGAGACCATCAGGCCGGTCCGCCCCAGGGGACGGTAGCGCATGGCGTCGTGGTTGCGGATGAGCGGCTCGGTGTTGGCTGGAGACATAACGGGCATGGTCGAAGGTCCTCGTTGTCGCGGCTGGCACGTCGGTCGGAGGCGTCTCGCCAAGGCCGGGTCGGGACGCCGCCGCTCGCGGCTGCCGCAGAGTCGGTGCTGCGGAGGCGCCGCCGCGACGCCCCCTTCGGCGGCACGGCGGCCATCCCCCGCTGACGACCCCTGCTCAAGGCGCGATGCACCGCCCGCCGGCGCCGTGACTCTACCCCGCCTGGGCGGCCTTGTCCAGAAGCGGCGGCGCCCGCCGGTAACCGGTCAGTCGAGTTCAGGCGTTGGCGCGCGGCCCTGCGTCGTGGCGCCTGTCCGCAGGCGCTACTCCAGACCGCGCGCCGCGCGTGAGGACGCGCGGCGCTGCAGCCGCCCCGGCTCGACTGAGGCACTATGCCCGCCGGCGCCGCGAGTGGGGCAGGGGGGGGGCCCCCGCCGGCGCGCGGCCGACGTATGGGCGGCACGATTGACAGCACGGCAATCTCGCACGTATAGTTCCGGCGTTGCTCCCGGAGACCACGAGATCGGGGAGCCGGAGAGTTGCGTGTGCCCGAGTCGGTCCTGTTCTGCTGCAACTGCGGAGAGCCTGCCATGCGCCGTCGCAACGCGTTCACGCTGATCGAACTCCTGGTGGTGATTGCGATCATTGCCATTCTGGCCGCGATGCTGTTGCCGGCCCTGTCGAGGGCCCGCGAGAAGGCCCGCCAGATTGCCTGCGTTAACAACCTCAAGCAGATCGCCCTGGGCTGCCTCATGTACGGCGACGAGTGGGACCGCCTGCCGGCGTCCTACCAGGCCGGCAACTCGGCCTCGGACTACTGGTACGAGATGATCGAGCCGAGCTTCCCGAAGAACAAGGAGCTGTACCTCTGCCCGAGTTCGGCGGATATACCCGCCGGCTACGACAGCTACGGCTATAACTACAACTACCTCACCTACCTCTACCCCGGGCACCCGCTCACATCCGGCGGCTACGGCTACTGGGGCTGTCCCCTGGCCAGCGTCAAACTGCCCAGCGCCACCATAATGGTCGGCGACAGCGGCACGCACTGGAATTCGTCCTCGGGCGCGGCCCTCATCGATATGGCCTACGTCATCAGCTACGGCCTGCCCGGGAAGAACTACTGCGTCTACCTCAACCACAACGGCCTCGGCAACCTCGCCTTCGTCGACGGCCACGTCAGCAGCCACAACGTCTCCTTCACCACCAACTCCTGGAACTTCCGCGTCGACAAGTGAGCCATCGGCCCCGCGGGGCCGATGGCAGAGGAGAGCGTACGACCATGGCCAGACGAGTTACCCTCAGCGCCCTGGGACCGCGACCGTTGCAGGGCGACGTCAGCCGCCCCCACCAGCAGGCCGTCGATGAGATGATCGCCTGGTGGCAGAGCCAGGTGGCCATTGTCCTGCCGGACCGCCCCGACCTCATCGTCGTCCCGGAGGCCTGCGACCGCTACCCGAACTACCCCATGGACAAGCGCCTGGAGTACTACCGCTGCCGCGGCAACCAGGTGCGGGACTTCTTCGCCGGCGTCGCCCGCGACAACCGCTGCTACATCGCCTACTCGGCGGCTCGCGAACTGCCCGACGGCACCTGGCGCAACTCCACCCAGATCCTCGACCGCACCGGGGCCGTTGCCGGCATCTACAACAAGAACCACCTCGTCATCGAAGAGACCACCAAGGGCGGCATCCTCTGCGGCAAGGACGCGCCCCTCATCCAGGCCGACTTCGGCACCCTCGGCTGCGCCATCTGCTTCGACCTGAACTTCGACGAGATCCGCGCCAAGACCAAGGCCCTGCGCCCCGACCTCGTCGTCTTCTGCAGCATGTACCACGGCGGTCTCATGCAGAGCGTCTGGGCCTACGACTGCCGCGCCCACTTCATCGGCGCTGTCGCCGGCAACGAGTGCACCGTCCTCAACCCCCTCGGCGAACGCATCGCCCGCAGCACCAACTACTACTCCTGGCTGACCACTCAGGTCAACCTCGACTGCGTCGTTGCCCATATCGACTACAACAACGCCAAGTTCCGCGCCATGAAGCAGAAGTACGGCCGCGGCGTTGCCTTCAGCGACCCCGGCTACCTCGGCTGTGTTCTGCTCACCAACGAGATGGACGGCATCACCATGCCCGAGATCGTCGCCGAGTTCGAGATCGAGCTCCTCGACGACTACTGGGCACGCGCCCTGAAGCACCGCGCCGAGAACACCGAGCCCTGAGCGCCACCGCCGACGGCGCCCCGGCGAACCGCGGCGGCGGCACACCCCAGGACGCCGCCGCGGGGCGGTGCGATCCCCGCCGTCAGGAGTCCCGCTGTATGAGCACTGCCGACCCCAGCCGCCACGACGCCGCGCGACGGGTGCGCTCCACCCTGCATCGCCTCGGCTACCGCTTCCGGCTGGGCCGTGACGACCTCCCGGGACAGCCCGACCTCGTCCTGCCGCGCTGGCACCTCGCCGTCCTCGTGGTCGACTGCGCCCGCTATCCTCACCCCGGCTGCCCGCAGCCGCCGGCCGGCGCCGGCGCTGACGCCAATCAGCGCCTCGCTCAGGACTGCCAGGCCCTGTCCCGCCTGGGCTGGGAGACCCTCGTCATCCAGGCCTGCGAGACCGCCGACCCCCAGGCCCTCGCCCATCGCCTCGACATCGCCATCCAAGGCCGCCTCATCGCCAGGCCCTAGTGTGTCGTCCCAAAAGAACGTTGTCTTTCGCCTGGGCGACGACAACGTGGCTCGCGCGGACGCTCGCGCTCCATGTGCGGCGTCTGGCACACTCAATAGGGCGCTGAGAATAAGACACTGGATTTGCGGGACGACACACTAGCCTGG
>JAAYZO010000556.1 GCA_012514865.1 Lentisphaerota bacterium
CAGACCGGCGCGCTTCTGCATGCCACCGCTCAGCTCGGCCGGGAGGAAGTCCTCAAAGCCCCCCAGGCCCACCAACGCCAGCTTCGCCGAGACCAGCTCGCGAATCTCACCCGGAGCGAGCGGCGTGTACTCCTGCAGCGGCAGCGCGACATTCTCGGCCAGCGTCATCGACGACCATAGCCCGCCGCTCTGATACAGCACCCCGCAGTGACGCATGATCGCGTCGCGCTCAGACGGACTCGCCGCCCAGAAGTCCGTGCCGCGGTGCAGAACCCGGCCGGCCGACGGCGGCCGCAGGCCGATGAGATGTCGCAGCAGGGTGCTCTTGCCACAGCCACTGCCGCCCATGATGATGAAGGTCTCGCCGGGCGCGATCGCGAAGGTCAGGTCCTGCAGCAGCACACGCTCGCCGTAGGAGAGGCTCAGGCCCTCCACGGCGAGGTGCGGCAGCTCGGCGCTGGACACGGCGGCAGACACGCGCGGGGCTCCTCCTCTAGATTCCGATGGCGTCGCAGAGGACCGTAATGACGGCCGTGGCCACGACGATCCAGACAATGCCGGTGACCACGGCGCTGGTGGCGGCCTGGCCGACGTCGGCACTGCTGCGGCCGCACTGCAGGCCGCGACGGCACCCCGCCAGCGCCACCAGCACCCCGAAGACCAGACTCATGAACAGCCCGACGGCCAGGTCGTTCAGCCCCACGGCCTTGACGGTCTCGTTCCAGTACTGCGTCAGGTTGATGCCCATCAGGCCGACCCCGACCACGCCGCCGCCGAGGACGCCCATGACATCGGCAAAGAGACAGAGCACCGGCATCATCAGCGTCATCGCCAGCAGCCGCGGCACCACGAGGAACTCCACCGGGTCGAGGCCCATGGTGCGCAGGGCGTCGACCTCGTCGTTGACCTGCATGGTGCCAATCTGCGCCGCAAACGCCGCCCCGGAACGCCCCGCCATGACAACGCCGGCCATGATCGCGCCCATCTCACGCACGATACCGATGCCCACCAGATCCGCGACGTAGATCTCGGCCCCGAAGAGACGCAACTGCACGGCGCCGACGAAGGCCAGAATCAGCCCCATCAGAAAGCCGATCAGGGCCACGATGCCTAAGGCCGACGGACCGCAGGCCTGCAGCAGCACCATCAGGTCGACCCGACGATAGCGCGCCTGGCCGCGCGCCGCCCGCAGCAGGCCCAGACAGCACGCACCCACGAAATCGATGAGGTCCAGCGCCGCCGCACCATGGGCGATGGCAGCGTGGCCCAGACGCGGGACCAGACCGCCGACCGACGGGGCCTCGGCGCGCGGCGCGCGCTCCGGCACCGCCGTCGCCAGACGAACCAGGGTCTGCAGGCCCGGCCGCAGGCCGCTCGTGTCGACCTCCAGGCCCATGCCGAGAACCGCCCGATGAACCCCGAGCAGCAGCGCCAGGAGGGTGCTGTCCCAGGCGGTCACGCCGGCATCGCAGAAGCCCACCCGGCGCGGCCCGGCCTGACGCAGCGCCGCCAGGACACCCTCCAGCGCCGGCCGCGGCACGGCCCGCGTCCAGGCACCCGACAGGACCACCACGACCAGGCCAGCGCCGTCGGCACGACACACGACGCCGGGCGGCGGCGACGCGGCCGCGGACAGCATGCCGTCGGGGGCTTGACTGGTTGGCTCTGCCATGACGTCCTCGGGCCTGTGCACAGAAGCCGCCACCGTGACGGGGCACGCCCCGCCGCAGCCCCGATCACGCTCGGGCCGACGCCGCCGACGCGGCTCAGGCCTGGAAGACCTGCGGGCACCAGCGCCGGTAGTCGCTGACGAGCAGGTGCAGCGGCGCCTCGTCCTCGTCGATCTCGGGGAAGCGCCCGGCCGGTTCGGCAAAGCGGTTGTCCTGGCTGTCGTCGTTCACCGCCGAGACCTCGCCCACCAGCACCGGGCCGTCCTCGCCCCAGAACTCGTGGTACATCCCGGTCTCGAGCGTGATGCTCGCGCCCGGTTCGAGACGCACGACCCCGCCGGACGGAACCGAACAGCGCACGCCGTCGAGGCTGACCTCGACCTCGCGGGCACGGTCGATCTCTTCAGTCGAGGTCGCCGCGTGCAGCCGTATCGCCAGACGCCCGCCGCCGCGGTTGATGATGTCCTCGGTCTTCGACCAGTGGAAGTGCATCGGCGTCACCTGGCCCGGACGCACAATCATGATCTTCTCGGCGTAGCTCTTGCCACGGCCGCTCTGCAGGCTCTCCAGAGTGCCATTCCGCAGGGTGAACAGGAAAAGCCCGACCTCCTCAAAGCGCCCGCTGCCGAAGTCGGTGATGTCCCAGCCGAGCTGGTGCGTCACAATCTCGAGACACTCGGGGCCCTTGCCGCGCCAGTCCTCCGGGGTCCAGTACGCGAATGGCGGCAGATGGAAACGCAGACGCTTCAGGAAGGCGTCGGCGGCGCGGATGATGGCGTTGACCTCGGAGCGTTTCATCGGCAGCACCTCCGTCTGAGCGGTTCCGCACCAATGTGCCGTCAGCACCCCCCCCCGTCAAGCCTGCCCGCGCCGGAGGTGCATGACAGGCTTGTCGGCTGGGCGGGTCGTGGAACTCATCGCGTCTGCAGGTTGAGAGGATCATCTCGCCTTCTTCGCACCGACAGGATTGTCATGCACCGCGCGCCGGCCGCAGGGCTGATCGAGGATCGCGTCAGCGCTCACCAGGCCACCCTGGAGGGGTGGCAGATCGTGGCCGGGGGTCGCGCGAGAGCCCGACCCCCGGAAACGCGAACCCACGAACCATGCACCCCGAAAGGGTGCCAGAAGCGGACTTCCAGACAGCCAACCTCGCCGTCCATGCTGACACAGCACGGCCTGACCGGCCCAGGAGGGTCAGTCCTCTAAATTCACATTACCGTATTTGGCGGTCAGCGTCGATGACAAGGCTCCAACGCGTCTTCCGAGCGCGGGGTCACGATGCATCCTGCGAAGCATGATGATTCGGGCATTGCTGACGGCAGCCAGGCTGATCGGGCCGAGGGCCTGGCCGATCTCTGCCAGCGAGTATCTCCCCCGGCAGTGCGTGGCGGCGAGGTAGAGGAGCACCTGGCGGCCCTCGCAGCCGCGATGGTGGCGGCGAAGCAGTGCCTGCCGCGAAGTGCCGTAGGTCTTCCGAACCGCATTGATCACGTCGTCAAGCGACAGCCAGGAACTCAGGTGCCGATGCTGCGTGCTTTCGCGTCGAACGTCCAGATTCCCTTTCAGGTCATCCAGGCCGCGTCGCATCCGTTCCACGAAGCGCTCGCTGCCGAGGACCGCCCGGGCCGCTGCGTCTGTCTCGGGTTCGTGCGTCTCGTTACGAAGCTGAGACTCTATCCCGTCACGGTAGGCTCGCCGCTGTTCGGCCAGGCTCGATCCCCACCCTCTCAAAACGGACTTGCGGTCCAGCCATCCAGGGCAGGGGCGCACGCCCAGGATCTGACCATAGCTTCCCCATGGGTAGTCGGAGCCTGGGCGGGTCAGTCCTCTAAATTCACTTTATCGTTCTTGGCGGTCAGCGTCGTCGATAGGTCTTTGACGCGCTTCCTAAGCGCGGGGTCACGGCGCATTCTGCGAAGCATGATGATTCGGGCATTGCTGACGGCAGCCAGGCTGATCGGGCCGAGGGCCTGGCCGATCTCTGCCAGCGAGTACCTCCCCCGGCAGTGCGTGGCAGCGAGGTAGAGGAGTACCTGGCGGCCCTCGCAACCGCGATGGTGGCGGCGAAGCAGTGCTTGCCGCGAGGCGCCGTAGGCCTTCCGAACCGCATTGATCACGTCGTCAAGCGACAGCCAGGAACTCAGGTGCCGATGCTGCGTGCTTTCGCGTCGAACGTCCAGATTCCCTTTCAGGTCATCCAGGCCG
>JAAYZO010000557.1 GCA_012514865.1 Lentisphaerota bacterium
ACACCGAGTACATCATGTGGTTTCAGTTCGGCGCCGCGCAGCCAGTCTCGGTCACGTGCTCGCTGAATGTGGTGGCGGGCGAACGGGTCTACGTGAGTGACGTCTTCCCTTACTTCTGGACGGAGGAAGAGCGTGCACCCGTTCCCGGCCGCTGACCGGCGACGCCGCGGCGGCAGCCCTCCTTCGGCCTGGTGAACAGCGCCCTGGCGACAGGAAGTGCGGCCGCGGAGAAACCGCCGTGGTGGGTCAGTCAACCGGGTTCAGTCCTGATGGCTGCCTTTGGCGCCGGCTGAGAGACGCCAAAGGCCTGAGCATAGACCACGGACAGATGCACCGGTGAGGACTGGCCCTGATCCGTCCCCGTCGAGTTCCTGGAGAGACGAGACCGTTGAACCTTCTGGACATAACCACGCGGGTGGTCCCTCCGGTTGCCTGGGCCGAAGGCGAGAACATCCCCTGGAGTGATCCTGACTTCAGCCGACGCATGCTGGCCGAGCACCTGAACCAGGAACACAACCTTGCCAGCCGCCGCGGCGAGATCGTCGACCGGCAGGTGCAGTGGATCCACAACGAGGTGCTTGGCGGCAGGCCAACGCGCATCCTGGATCTGGCGTGCGGCCCCGGGCTCTACACGAGTCGGCTCGCGGGACTGGGCCACGAGTGCGTCGGCATCGACTACGCTCCTGCGGCGATCCAGTACGCGCTGGAGACCGCGTCGCGCGAGGGCCTGGCCTGCTCGTACCGGCTGGGCGATGTGCGGGAAACCGGGTACAGCGGCGGTTACGGCCTGGTCATGCTGCTCTACGGCCAACTGAACGTGTTCCGCAGAAGCGAGGCGCGGGCGATCGTCGAGAGGGCATTCTCGGCCCTCGTGCCGGGCGGTCTGCTGCTGCTGGAGCCACAACGGTTTGCCACCGTTGAGGAGGGCGGCCGGGCCGGCAGTTCATGGTACTCCCGTGGGGAGAGCGGCGGCCTGTTCTCGGATCGCCCGCATCTGTGCCTGTCCGAGCACTTCTGGGATGGCGAAAGCCGCTCGGCAACGCAGCGGTTCTTCATCGTTGACGCCGGGAACGGCCAGGTCACCCGGTGTGCGATGACGACGGAAGCGTACAGCGATGACCAGTTCCGGGAGTTGCTCACGCGCGCCGGATTCCGTGATCTCCGGTTCTTCCCGTCCCTTGTTGGCACGGAGGTCGATGAGGCGAGTCAGGCCGCCAATCTGGTCGTGCTGGGCAGAAGAGGCACCCAGTGTACCCCGTGAACTCCGGCACATCCCCGACGCTGACGCCCACTGCAGGCACGCGCTTTCTTGAGCAGGTGACGCAGGATCTCCGCCTCTGGCTCTACTGCATGAGCCTGTTGTCGCTCTCTCGGGTTGGGCTCATCGTCATCTTCCGACGCCTGATCCACGAGCAGACCGGCTGGGGCTCTGTTGCCGCGGCCGTGCTCAACGGGATTCGGTACGATTCGGCCATCGCGGCTTGGGTCGCAGCGGTTCCTCTGGTTCTGAGCATCGCCTGCCTGTTCCACGACCACACCCGGCGGGCGGCGCAGTTGCGGCGTCTTGCCGGCGGCGTTTTCGCCTTCCTCACCGCACTGCTCTTCATGGTCACCACGCGGTACTTCCGCGAGTACAACGACCTGTTCAACCACTTTCTGTTTGGCTTGTACTACGACGACACCAGAGCCATCCTGAAGACCATCTGGGCAGACTACCGGCCGCTCAGCGGCCTGCTGTTCGTCGGTGTCAGTGGCGGCGCTGCCACGCTGTTGCTTGTGGCCCTGACACGGTCTCCATGGTCGCTGCCGCCCGCGTTCACGCGGGGCCTGGCGGGTTCCGTACCGCGTCGTGTCGGTGCCGTCCTGCTGGTTCTGGCGCTCTTCGTCGGCGCGGCGCGCGGCTCCTTCGGCAGGCGTCCGGTGCAGAAGAAGGACGCCGCCGTAACGCGCGATGAGCTGCTGAACAAGATGGTGATCAACCCGTACACGGCCTTGCGCTATGCGTTCAAGGACCATCGTGAACTGTCGCGCGACAAGGGGCTGCGGGTCTTCCTGAAGGACGAGGATGTGGGCCGCGCTCTGCGCCTGGTTTGCGGGACCGACGCGCGCCTGGCCACCGTAGACGAGTACATGCGCAGAACGGCGGGAGCCGCGGCCGGGCCGGCGCCGGATCATGTGTTCCTGATCATCATGGAGAGCTACGAGGCCTGGCCGCTGTTTCCCGAGTTCCAGTGCCTTGGCATCGCCAGGGAACTGCAGGGGCTTGCGGACCGGGGCATAGCCGTACGCCCCTTCGTTCCTTCGTCCAGTGGCACCATGGAGTCATTCGCGGCCATCGTCACGGGCTTGCCGGACGCCGGCGTTCACACCAACTACCAGCCGACGGCGCGCCAGCCGTACCCCAGTTCCGTGGCCGAGACGTTCCGCCGCATGGGCTACCGAACGCGGGTCTTCTATGGCGGGTACCTCAGTTGGCAGGCCTTTGGCGATTTCTGCCGGTCACAGGGGTTCGATGAGGTCTACGGCGGCGGCCAGATGGGCCCCTGGCTGGCCGGCAACGAGTGGGGTGTAGACGACGAGGTACTGTTTGATTTCACGGCGAAGACCGTCGCGGACTCGCCCAGGAGCTTCAACGTGATCCTCACGACCAGCTTCCACCCTCCCTACGACATCGATGTGCGCGGCAAAGGGTTCACGTTGGCGAGGTTGCCAGAATCGCTTGCCGACAAGGCCGTTGACTCGCCGGACTTCGACATGCTGGGGCACTTCTGGTACGCCGACCGCTGCCTGGGCGAGTTTGTGCGCACGGTAGAGGCGAGGTTGGCAGGGACTCTGTTCGCGGTCACCGGTGACCACACCGGCCGGCGTAGCATCACGCGTCAGCCCTCCGTTGCAGAGCGCTCTCTGGTGCCCTTTGTGCTCTACGGCCCGGCAGTCCTCGCCCAAGTCACCCCACCTGAGACCATGGCCGGCAGTCACGTTGACATCGCGCCGACGCTGATCGAGTTGTGCGCACCGGAGGGTACACCCTATGTCGCGCTGGGACGCAATATGCTGAAGAATGGTGTTCCGGCCATGGGCATAGGCCGGGACTACGTTGTTGACGGCAGCGTCATCTGGAGCGCCAACGCGGCGACCCCGGCCGCCGAGGCGGTCCCCTGGCTGACGGAGCCGATGGTACCGCCCGGCAGAGCGCCGTTGACACCCGTGCATCGCGCCTTCCATGGGATTGCGTGGTGGCGCATCAAGAGGGGCGCCGATCTGCCCTGACCAAGGCCTCAATCGGGGTTGTAGTCTCAGTTTGGCGCCGCGTAGCCAGTCCCGGCCAGGTGCTCGCTGAATGTGGTGGCGGGCGAACAGGTCTTCGTTAGCCTGACCTATTCACGCGCCGCATGGCAGCTCGTGAACAGGCCTCCCTTCGGGCTTCGACGCGAGGCGCTTGCGGCCTCTTGCTCAGGGCTAACCTTGAGCAAGCGGCGCATCGCGACGCGCGTCGAAACTTGCGCCACAATACAGTGTGCCGCAAGTGGATGGTGAGCGAAGCATCCGCGCGTCGCGAATAGTCCAGGTTAGTGACGTCTTCCCTGACTTCCGGACTTGTGCTCGGGTGTTGTGCTCGGGGTCAGCGTAACCTAAAACGCCTATGCGGAGCTTCTTGTGCCTTTTTTGCAGGTAGCGTTGTAGCTGAATGCCGGCAATTACAGCCTTCATTTTGCCCAATCCGCTTGCCGGAATCGGGGAGAAAAGCCAAATGCAGGTCCGGATTCCGGAGTCCTGTCGTTCCGTCGTCCTGTCGTCCTCGGATGAAACGTCGCGTCGTGGCGTGCGTCGTTTTGTCGCAGACTTTCAGCCTGCCATGCGGAGCGGTCCATGTCCCAGGGCGTTGCCCTGGGCTGATGAATGATGCCCTTTCAGGGCACCGGTACGGTGTACGGCGGGTGAGAGTTCCTTACTGAGGTCAAGGGGTTTCTGCGCTTCTTTCGGCACGAGAAGGTCCTCCTGTCTCAGCAACGCGAGGCGTTTCGTGTTGTGACGGGCTGTCCTGGTGCCGAAAGAGCCGGAAGCTGCAGACTCGTGTCAGTTCGGGAATGCCGCCTCCCAGAGACGCGACGGCCCCCCGATGCGGCATCGTGATGCGGGTACACGCCGCATCTACGCCGGGCTGACGACGTCAATCACATGACGATTCCGCAGACGACCGTAGCGGTTCTCTGCCGTGACGGTAACGCTGCTCTTGCCCGCGCGGGAAAGGGCGGCGGCGGGAACCGTCACTCGCCCTTGGCGGCGGTGGTCATCGTTCAGCCAGATGGAGTGGGGCGCCACCGGATCGGCGTAGTTCGGGTCGGCTTCTTCGGCAATCAGGACATGGATGGCGTTCATGTTCTCGGCGTAGAACTCGATTTCCCAGGGTTGGCCGAGGACGATGCGGTCCGTTGCAGGGCGTGAGTCGATCGTGCAGACGGCGAACTCGCACACCTGGCTGGTTGTTCCGTCCTTCATGATGCAGTGAGCCGTGTAGTCGCCGGAACGGGCAGGCGTACGCTCGACGGTCCCGGGGCCATCCAGGGGAATCTGTTCGACCGGCCTGCCCTCGCGTTGGATGACCAGCGCCTGGACGCCACGATGATCCCGGTCCATGATGTTGACGATGACGGGGTGACCTTTGCGATAGACGACCCAGTCGCCAAGGTCGAGCAGCAGCACCCGGTTGATGGTCGCTGCCTGCGCATCCATCGTGTAGTTCGGAAAGAGGAACCGTTCCGCGCGGTTCTCGCCGCGCCAGGCATCGTGATCCGTGATGCGGTACAGCACAGCCTTGCGCTGCGCGAGGTAGGAATCGAACTCGGCGGCGGTGTAGTCCTTGGTTCGCGTGGTGGGCGGCCAGCTATCCTCGACGCGAAGCTGGGTCGCGGTGCCATCCGGTGTGGTCGTGACCTGTGTGACGATCTCGACATGTCCGCGGCACCAGAGGACATCCCCGGCCCGGGCGCCCTGTGCCGACTGCGGCTGCGCCGGCTCGATGCCGTCACGATGGTGGGGGCCATGCCAACTGCTTCCTATCTGCATGGCCAGGTGCAGGGCGTACGAGGTGAACCCGGAGCATACGGTGCCATAGAAAGCGGCGGAATTGGCCCGCTGGCCACGGAGGTCGGCCGTGTAGAGAACACTGAGGGGATTCTCCACAGCCGCCAGGAAAGTCCTAAGGCCACCATCGAACCCAATCATGCGGCCATCCCAACCACCGTTGGAGTAGGTCACCCCGGTATAGGCGGTGTCGGCCTTGAACTCGCCTTTGCCGCGCATCGGTATGCCGTCCGCGACCGGCCTCCATGTCACCTGAGACAGGAGGCGCGCGTGGTCGACAGCGCGGTCCTGCCAAGTATTCCTATCGACCGTGTTCACGGCAGCGCTCCGGCGGGCGGCTCGGGCCGGTGCGCCTTGTCGACCTCCGCCTCCAGGTCGAGGCCCTGCTTCTTCATGCCCTCCAGAATCCCGCTTGCCATGAAGCCGCCGGCCGCCTCGAGGCGCGCCTGGACGTAGTCACGCAGCGCGGCGCGGAAGAGGCCCAGCCGGGCGTCGCTCGCCTGCGTCTGCGCCGCATCGGCGGGGTCCGTCGTCTGCAGGCCGGCGATGTAGCCATACCCGGCCTGCTCCAGCCGGCAGTAGGCGAGCAACTGCCGCGAGGCTCGGATGAGGTCCTGATCGCCGAGGGTCTCCGCCAGCGCGAGAGCCTGCTCCGCCTTGCGTATCCCCGGCTCGATCTCGGCGGGCT
>JAAYZO010000558.1 GCA_012514865.1 Lentisphaerota bacterium
CCGGGCAGGATCTCGACGAAGGCACCGAACTCCTTGATGGTCTTGACGGTGCCCTGGTAGATGCGGCCGATCTCGACTTCGGCGGTGACGGACTCGACCTCGCGGCGGGCCATGTCCATGGCATCGCCATTGGCAGCGAAGATATTGACGGTGCCGTCGTCCTCGACGTCGATGGTGGCGCCGGTCAGTTCACAGATGCCCTTGATGATCTTGCCGCCGGGGCCGATGAGGGCGCCGATGCGCTCGGGGTTGATCTTCATGGTGACGATCTTCGGCGCGTACGGGCTCATCTCGGCGCGCGGCGCCGCGATGCAGGCCGCCATGGTGGCGCGGATCTTCTCGCGGGCAACGCGGTTCTTGAGCATGGCCTGGTACATGTCGTCGACGCTGATGCCGGCGATCTTCAGGTCGAGCTGGAAGCCGGTGATGCCCTTGCTCGTGCCGGCGACCTTGAAGTCCATGTCGCCGAAGTGGTCTTCCGAGCCGAGGATGTCGGTGAGGAAGACCTTCCGGCCGTCATCGCCGGTGACCAGGCCGACCGAGATGCCGACGACGGCATCGGAGACCGGTACGCCGGCGTCCATCAGGGCCAGGCTGGCGCCGCAGACGCTGGCCATGGACGAGGAGCCGTTCGAGCCGAGGATGTCCGAGACGATACGGATGGTGTACGGGAAGTCCTTCGGCACCGCGTGGGCGACCGAGCGTTCCGCGAGGGCGCCGTGGCCGATCTCGCGGCGGCCGGGGCCGGCGATGCGGCCGGTCTCGCCGGTGCTGAAGTTCGGGAAATTGTAGTGCAGGATGAACTTCTTGGTGGACTCGCCGCCGGTGATGACGTCGTGATCCTGGGCATCGCCGGCCGCACCGAGGGTGGTGGTGACCAGGGCCTGCGTCTCGCCGCGCTTGAACAGGGCGCTGCCGTGGGTGCGGGGCAGGAGGCCGACCTCGCAGGTGATCTCGCGCAGGTCATCCGGGCCGCGCCCGTCGACGCGCTGGCCCTTGTCGAGAATCAGGCGGCGAACCGTCTCTTCGAGGACGGTCTCGAAGACCGCCTTGTAGTTCGGCGGCTCGGCACCGGCGGCGTCGAAGCGCGGCGACAGGGCCGCGACCATGCCGTTGAAGACCTCGGTCTCGGCCGCACGGCGGGCCGTCTTCTCGCGCTGCAGGCAGGCCGCGTCGAGCTTGCCGGCGCAGTACTCGCGGGCGGCCGCCACGACCTCGGCCGGCGGCAGGACAAGAGTCGGCGTGGCCTTGGCGCGGTTGACCTTGGCAGCCAGTTCCTGCTGAGCGGCCACCAGGCGGCAGACGATGCCGTCGGCGAAGGCCAGGGCATCGCGGAGGTCCTCTTCGCTGATCTCGGCCGAACGGCCTTCGATCATGATCGTCTTGCCCGGAACGCCGGCGTAGACCAGGTCGATGTCGCTCTTGGCCAGCTCGGTGTGCGTCGGGTTGGCCACAAAGGCGCCATCGACGCGGCCGACGCGCAGGGCGCCGACGGGGCCGTGGAACGGGATGTCCGAGACCATCAGGGCCGCCGAGGCACCAAGGATGCTCAGGACGTCCGCCTCGTTGTCGCCATCGGCACTGAGGAGCTGCGACATGATCTGGACGTCGTTGATGTAGCCCTTGGGGAAGAGCGGCCGGAGGGGCCGGTCAGTCATGCGGGAGGTCAGGATCTCCTTCTCGGTCGGACGGCCTTCGCGCTTGAAGTAGCCGCCCGGGAACTTGCCGGCGGCGCTGAAGCGCTCGCGGTAGTCCACCTGGAGGGGGAAGAAGTCGAGGCCGGGCCGCGGCGCGGCCGCACAGGCCGCCACCAGGACCATCGTGTCGGCCTGACGGACCGTCACCGAGCCGCCGGCCAGCAGGGCCATCTTGCCCGTCTCGATCTCGACGGTACGGCCCGCACCAAGGTCAACCACCACGCGTTCGATACTCATAGCCATCCTTTCAACCGGTCTTGCATACCTCTGGCGAACCCGTCTCGAGGCTGGCAGGCCGGCAGGCGGGCCGTCGGTGCTCCGCAGACCGCCGTGCGGCGGTCAGCGCGCCCACGACAGGGCGTTACGACGCCAGGTGTTGCGGAATTGCGGTACAAGATGCCGCGCGTCTCCGGGTTCAGGGCGTCCCTGCGGCCCGGCCTCTTGTACCGACCGAATTCCACAACTCCCGTTACGTCATCCAGACCGACGGCGGCAACAGCCGCCTGTCCCAGCTCGCCCGACGCCCACCGCGGACACCATGACCGCGGCGGGGAACGTCAGGAGAGGACCTGCTGTCGGGAGGGGTTCGCCCACCCCCCGACAGCCACACCGTACCGCGTCGGGCTAGCGACGCAGGTTCAGGCGCTTGATCAGCGCCGCGTAGCTCTCAAACGACACACGGCTCAGATAGGTCAGCAGCTTGCGGCGGCGGTTGACCAGCGCCAGCAGGCCGCGGCGCGAGCTGTGGTCCTTCTTGTGGATCTTCAGATGCTCGGTCAGCTCGTTGATGCGATGCGTCAGAATGGCAATCTGCACCGAGGTGCCACCGACATCCTTCTCGCTGCTGCCAAACTCTTTGACCAGGGCGGTCTTCTGTTCACTCGTCATGGCGATGCCCATCCTTCTACACTTGCCGTACCTGTTTCGTCACGCATCGGGCGCACGCATGCGGCCCCGCTGCGCCACAGTCGCCGCCGGCGGCAAGACCAGGAGCGACAGCCGTATCACAACCCGCCTACTGTAGTGCGCCGCGGAAGCCTTGCAAGCGCCGGGCGAAGGGCTTGGGATTGACAGAGCCGCCGGGGCGCGGTACTGTCCTGCCGGTGTGGGAAGGGGCTTGAAGACCGGCGACGGTCGCCGACGAGACGGGACCGAGACAGTGCACGCAGACGACGTGTCAGGCCACGCCCCCGAGCGCGGCCTGAGGTCAACCAAGGACTGCCAGCGATGGACAAAGACATCAAAGATGCCGTGATGGCTGCCTTTGACGGCGAGCCTGAGGACGACGGCAAGGCGGCGGAAGAGGCCGCGGCGGAAGAGGCCGCCGGTTCGGAGAAGCCGGCGGCGGCGGTTCGGAAGAAGGCGGTCCTGGGTGCGGGTGCGGCGCGTCGCCCGATCGGCGCGGCCGTGGCGGCGCCGCGCCGGCCGGCGCCCGAGGCGGCGGCTGCAGCGGCGCCGTCGGCGGCCGTGCGGCCGGTGGTGGCGGCCGCGCCGGCGGCCGCAGCCGGCGCGGGGATGGCCCGGCTGGTGCTGGCGGTGGTGCTGATACTGGCCATTCTGGCCATCATCCAGACGGTGCAGATCGCCGGGCTGAAGGCGACGCTGGCGCGACAGGACACGGCGCTGAGGGAGCTGAAGAACCTGGCCCGCATCACGGTCAGCGTCTACCAGGAGCCGGGGAAACGGCCGCAGCAGGTCATCGCCTCGCACGCCCTCGACGAGAAGGGCGATATCAAGCCGGGCCGGATGGTCATCCGGCCCCTGCCGGAGGAGTGACCGCGCCGCCGTGATCGGCGGGCGCCTCACTCGATATTCATCACCTGCTCGCGCAGGCGGGCCAGATCGGCCTTCATCGAGATGCCGATGGCGGCGATGCCGGTCTCGGAGGTCTTGTTGCCGATGGTGGTCGCCTCGCGGTTGATCTCCTGGCAGAGGAACTCCAGCTCCCGGCCGACATCGCGGTCCTCGGCAAGGAGGTCGCCGAAGCGGTCCAGGTGGCAGCGCAGGCGCACGATCTCTTCGGTGATGTCGGATTTCTCGGCATAGAAGGCGACCTCGCGAGCCAGGCGTTCGTCATCCAGCGGCAGGTCAACACCGAGCAGGGCGATGCGGTCGTGCAGGCGCTGGCGCTGCAGAAGCAGGGCCTCGTCGGTGCGGGCCGCCATCGCCTCGACCTGGTCACGCAGGGCCGCGACGCGGTTATCGAGGTCCTCCCGGAGCTTCCCGCCCTCAGCGCGCTGCATGGACCGCAGGCCATCGAGGGCCTCCTCCAGGGCCTCGACCGCCAGATCGCGCACCAGCTCGGCCGGCGACTCGGTGCTGTCCCCGATGACCCCGGGGACCGCCAGCAGGTCGGCCAGGGTGAGGCGGGGCTCGAGGCCGGCGGCGACCGCCAGCTCGCGCAGACGCCGGGCCGCCTCGGCGCCAAGACGCAGATCGACCGACAGCGCTGCGGCACGGCGCTCCGGAGCGACCGTGTACTGCACCGTCACGGCCAGGGTGCCGCGATTGACGCGCTCCTGGACGCGCTGCCGCAGCACCGGCTCGAGCGCCGCCAGCTCGCGCGGCATGATGATGCGGATGTCACTCTGCTTGCGGCTGTTGACCGCCGCCACCTCGACCACCGCGGTGCTGCCGTCCTGCTCGGCGACGCCGCGCCCGAATCCGGTCATGCTGTGCATCGGTTCACGTCCTCCTGCGGCCGGGGCCCGGCCCGGCGCCGGCGTCATGCCTCTCAGAACAGGTCGGGCTGCTGGCCGCGCTGCGGCGGCAGGTGCGTGGCGGCCACGCCAAACCGACGCGCCGCCTTGTCGGTGGCCATACGGCCCTGCGGCGTCCGGATCAGGTAACCCTCCTGGATCAGGTAGGGCTCGTAGACGTCCTCGATGGTGTCTTCCTCTTCTCCGACGGCAACGGCCAGGCTCTTGATGCCGACGGCGCGGCCGCCGAACTTGAAGAGGATGGCCTCGAGGATGCGGTTGTCCATCTCGTCGAGGCCGTCGGTGTCGATGTCGAGGAGCTTCAGGGCCTGGTCGGCCACCTCGCCGGTGATGCCGGCATGGCCGCGCACCTGGGCGAAGTCGCGCACCCAGCGGATGAGGTTGTTGGCGATACGCGGGGTGCCGCGGCTGCGGCGGGCGACCTCGTGGATGCCCGGCGGCGCGGCGGTGATGCCGAGAATGCCGGCCGAACGCGACAGGATCGTCTCCAGGTCGGCCACGCTGTAGTAGTCCAGGCGGCACGACATCCCAAAGCGCGAGCGCAGGGGCGACGAGAGCTTGCCCTGGCGGGTGGTGGCGCCAATGAGGGTGAAACGCGGGATGTTCAGGCGGACCGAGCGCGCCCCGACGCCCTGCTCGAGCATGATGTCGATGACGAAGTCCTCCATGGCGCTGTAGAGGTACTCCTCGATGGCCACCGGCAGGCGGTGGATCTCGTCGATGAAGAGCACATCGCCCTCCTCGAGGCCGGTGAGCAGCCCGGCCAGATCGCCGGGCTTCTCAATGACCGGGCCGCTGGTCGCCTTGATGGCGGCGCCGCGCGCCGTGGCGATGATGTGCGCCAGAGTGGTCTTGCCAAGACCCGGCGGGCCGCACAGGAGGAGGTGCCCCATGGCCTCCTGGCGCTCCTTGGCAGCCTGCACCACGATCTGCAGACGTTCCTTGACACGGTCCTGGCCCGGGAAATGCTCGAAGCACTGCGGGCGGAGGGTCGAGTCGAAGACCTCTTCGCGGGCATTCAGCTCGCTGGTGATGAAGCGTTCCGGCGCCATGGCGATGAGTTCGGGCCGCGGTCCTGGTTGGGGCTACGAGTTCAACAGCGCGAGGGCCTTGCGGATGAGGCTCTCGGCGCTGGCCTGGGTGTCCTTGGACTGCTCGCAGACAGCCTGCACCGCCTGCCGTGCGGCCTCACTCTTGAAGCCGAGAGTCTCGAGGGCGGCGATGGCATCGACGGCCTCCCGCGACACCGCCGGCGCGGCCCTGCCCGCGAGGCTGGGCGCGATCTCCGCAACGCGGTCGCGGAGTTCAACCACAAGGCGCTCCGCCGAACGCTTGCCGATGCCGCTGATGCGCGTGAGGGTCTTGATGTCGCCCTCGGCAACGGCAGCGCAGAACGACGAGACCGGCAGACAACTGAGGATGTTCAGCGCCAGACGCGGCCCGATGCCGGTGACGGTGAGCAGCAACAGGAAGAGGGAGCGCTCGGCGACGCTCGAGAAGCCGTAGAGCGTCAGGCTGTCCTCGCGGACCGCCAGCCAGGTGTGCAGGACGACCTCCTCGCCGACCTTCGGGAGGTGGTCGAAAGTGCTCAGCGGCACGGCGACGGCAAAGCCGACGCCCTGGATGTCTACAAGCACGCCGGTCACGTCGCACTCGAGCAGGCGGCCGCGGAGTCTGCTGATCACGGCGTGGTCCTTTCCACCGGACTGGCCTTGCCCGTCGCGGCCGCCTGTGCCTGCAGGGCCCCGTCGAGGCGCTTGAGCTCAGCCTCCAGGCGGGCCACCGCCGGCCGGCTGGAAACCAGACGGTCGAGGTCACGGTAGAGTCCCTCGATGCGCTCGCGCAGGGCCGCCGCCTCGGGGTCTTCACGAAGGACGCGCGCCCGGGCTGCAACCCACTGCAGGTGGGTGTCGTGACGGCGCTGCCGCAACGCCTCGAGGCCCTCCGCCGCGGCGGCGCCGACACGCCAGGCCGCCAGCGTCATGGCCGCCACAACCAGTACCGCGAGAGCTGGCTTGGAAACGATCCTGCGCCGCATGGACATCACTCTCCGCGAAAGGGCCGCATGGGTACGACTGCACCACGCCGGCGCAAGACCACGACGACTGCCGCGCGCCTGAACCGACGGCCACCGCCGTGGCCGCCTCGACGCGACAGCGGAAAACAATATAGGCCGGCCGCCAGGGGCTGACAACCGCCCCCCCCCCCGGCCCGATGGCGGCCCGCGCCGCGCCTGACCTGGCAGGCCCAGAGAGGCCAAGGGAGCCGCCCCGTCTGACCCGTCTGACCCGTCTGACCCGTCTGACCCGTCTGACCCGTCTGACCCGTCTGACCCGTCTGACCCGCCCGCCCCA
>JAAYZO010000061.1 GCA_012514865.1 Lentisphaerota bacterium
CGCGATGCCGCAGGCCGCCGTCGTCGGTGACCAGCCAGGCGGCGACGCCCTCGTCATGGCAGCGCGCCAGCCGCGTCAGGAGGTACTCATCGGCATTCTCGGAGTCCTGCAGGCCGCGCGAGAAGACCACGGTCACGCCCTGGCAGGCCTCGCGGGCGCTGAGAGCGCCCTGGCCATCGAAGACGACCTCGAGGTGTGCGAAGAGCCGGGCGCGGCTGCGGCAGAACTGGCAGAGCGCCTCGCGGCCGCGGGCGAGGCCCTCCTGCTGTTCGAGGGCGGCGAGGTCGGGGGTACGGCGGATGACGTTATAGCCATCGACGAAGACGCGCACGGCCGCGGTGGCGCCGTGGGCCACGGCCTCGTGCACATCCCAGATCTCGCGCGGACGGCGCGGGCCGGCCGCAGCAGGCGGCGTCACGGCCGGCTCATGCACGGCGTCGGTGACCATCCGGCGGCGCCGGCTGAGGGCGGCGCGGACCTGCTCCTGGCCCTGCGGTCCGAGCAGGTCTGCCAGGACCTCGGTATCGAGGAGCTTCTCGATGCGATCCAGCTCGGCGAAGACCTGCCCGGCGGCGGCGGCCTGTTTGACGCGTCCGAGGAGCTGCGCCACCAGCTCGGTCACCGGCGGCTCGACCTCGGGCAGCAGGGCGCGCAGGCGTTCGCTCTCGCGGCAGACCGCCGCGTGCAGCCGGCGGACCTCGGGCAGGACCCGTATCGACTCGTCCATGCACTGGCCGAGGCGCTGGCTCATGGCCTCGAGGGCGCGGATACGCGCCCGGAGGCTCTCGTAGGTGCCGTGGGCCTGGTTGTGCTGGCGCTGTTCCTCGAGAACCCGCTCGGCACGGCTCAGGAGGGCCTCGACGGCCGGGTCGCCGGCGGCCTCGTCGAGGCGGCTCAGCTCGCCCGACAGCCCGAGGGCCTCGACCTTGAAGGCGCGAATCGACTCGGCGATCTCGGTTTCGGCGCGAGCGGCGGCCTCCTCGGCGCTGGCGCGGGCCTCACGCAGCTCGCGACGGAGGTCTCGCTCGCGCAGCTCCCAGGCCTGCTGGGCCTGGCGCAGCTCGTGCTGGCCGGCGCGCACCCGCTCGCGCTGGCGGTCGAGGGCGGCGCGGAGTTCGGCGCGGTCACTGTCCGCGCCGGCGGGCGGAGCCGTCGCCGCCGGCGGCGGCGCGGATGGCGCCGGCGCCGGCGCGGCCCGGCGCAGGGGCGCCGGCCAGGCCGACGGGTCGCCCGGCCAACCCGGCGCCCAGAGGCCGCGGCAGCGCAGAAGGCGCTGACCGCGCCGCGCCAGGGCCGGGCGCGCATCCAGGAAGAGCGCCACGGCCCAGGATGGGTCCGCACTGCCGCGCAACAGGCCGCGCCAGTGTCGACGGAGCCAGTCCTCCGAGAGCGCCGCGGCCATCGCCGCCGCGGCCGCCCACGGCGGCGCGGGGATGTCGCGAAGAAGGGCCTCGAGCCGGTCGAGCCGACTCAGCAGCAGCGGCCGCAGGCGGCGCCGCACCGCCGGCTTGTCCAGGCTGGACGGGTGCGGCTGAAAGCCGCCCTTGAAGACCGCGTCCTGCAGACCGGGCGCAGCCGCCAGCGCCGACCACAGCCGGTCATTCCCCACGGCTGACAGGAGCCAGTCCGCGGCGTCATCGCTGATCTGGAAGGCCCGGCGTTCGCTCATGTCTGGGCTGAGGGGTCCCGCGGCAGCCGCGGCCACCCACGCCCGGCCTGCCGGAGGCTACCATACACGCCGCCCGGCGCGACCCCAAACGCCGCCGCGAAGGCGGCAGGGCGGTCCAAGGATCGCGGCCGCGCTCGCTCAACTCACCCCCGGGCGCCGCGGCCGCGGCGCCCGGAAGATGCCGAGCCGACGCTCGGCGCTCCCGGGCGAGCGGCTGGGAACAGCCGCAGACACAGGCGAGACGCCTGTGCCACTCTGGGGGCACCCCCATGTCCCCGGTGTCCCCGGTGTCCCCGGTGTCCCGGCCCGCCGGCGCTGCGACTCCGGGCGGCGCCACGCGGCGCGGGCGCGCTCGCGCGGCCGGCGGTAAGGCCTTCCCGGCGGTTTGAAAAGCCGCGTTGGGCAGGCACCTTAAAAGGATAGTCCGGGACGTTGCCACGCGGCCGGGCGCACCGACGGATCGGAGGCTGTCTGCCTCGTCCGTTGTTGCTCTATCATTAAGGTTAACGTTGAGGTCGCATCGTCATGGCGGATGAGCTTCAGGCATTGCTGGATCGCATACACGAAGACGGCCTGAAGAAGGCCGAGGCCGAGCGCCAGGCGTTGCTGGACAAGGCTTCTGACGAGGCCAAGCGCCTGATCGCCGAGGCCAAGGCGGAGGCCGAGCGCCTCCGTCACGAGGCCGAGCAGTCGGCGGCGCTGCTGCAGGCCAAGGGCGAGCAGTCGTTGCGGCAGGCCGCCCGGGATGTCCTGCTGAGCCTCCGCGGCGAGCTGTCACGCCGGGTTGTGGCGGTGGCGCGTGCCGGCACAGTCGACGCCCTGGCCGGCCCGGCCCTGGCCGATCTCATCGCGACCCTGGTGCAGCGCTTCGTCGAGACCGGCGGTCGCGAGCAGCGCCTCGAGGTCCTGCTCAGCCCGGAGCAGCAGGCGGCCCTCGCGGCGGGCCTGGAGAAGGCCCTCGCCGCGGATCTTCGCAAGCACGTCGAGCTCAGTCCGGTGGCCGGTCTCAAGGGCGGCTTCCGGCTGAAGATTGCGGGCGAGGACGTCGTCTACGACTTCACGGATGAGGCTCTGGCCGAGGCCCTGTCGGCCTTCCTCAGCCCGAAGCTGGCGGCGCTGGTCGGCGGCAAGGAGTCCTGAGAGACCCCGCGGGTCCGCTCGCGGCGGCCGGAAGCCCTATGGCAGAGCAGTTCTACTACCAGGTCAGTTCGTTGCCGATGCTGCGGTTTGGCGAGCCCGCGCCGCTGACGCCGGCGGCCTTTGACGAATTCTGTCGCGGCCAGCTCCCGGCGGCGGTGGCGGCGGCGCTGGCGCGTCTGACGCTGGTGCCGGAGGGCCGGCCCTGCTGCGAGGTCGAGCGCCAGTGGCAGGTCTGGGAGACCTACGTACGCAACTGCCTGGTGCAGTACCGCGCCGCGCGTCTGCAGCGCGATCCCGCCGCGAGTCTCCGTCCTGACGACGACGTCTTCCCGGGCGACCGCCGGCGGCTGGAGGAGATCTTCAGCGACGCGGATCCGCGTCGGCGCGATCTCGAGCTGGACCGCCTGCGCTGGCAGCGCCTGGACGACCTGGCGGTGGGCCACGACTTCGACCTCGGGGCCCTGGTGCTGTACAAGCTGCGCCTGCTCCTGGTGGGGCGCTGGTCCGATCGGAGCGCGGCGGAGGGTACTGAGGTTCACGACGGCCTGGTCGAAGCGGCCGCCGTGCAGGCAGCAGAACGGCGCGTCGCCAGCGGCACGAGCATTGCCAACTGACGGGAATCCCGAGATCCATGAGTGAACAAGCGCAGCCGCAGGGCAAGGTCGTCGGCGTCAACGGCAACATGGTCAGCGTTGCCTTCGCCACCAGCGTCATTCAGAACGAGGTCGCCTATGTCCTCAGCGGCGACGCCCGCCTGAAGAGCGAGGTGATCCGTGTGCGCGGTGGCGAGGCCGACCTGCAGGTCTTCGAGAGCACCGACGGCATTGCCATCGGCGACGTCGTCGAGTTCAGCGGCCAGCTCCTCAGCGTCGAACTCGGGCCCGGGCTGCTGACGCAGGTCTTCGACGGCCTGCAGAACCCCCTGCCGAACCTGGCCAAGGAGGCCGGCTACTTCCTCAAGCGCGGGCTGTACCTCTACCCGCTCGACCGCGACCGCCGCTGGGCCTGGACGCCGACGGCCCAGACCGGCACCGCGCTCCGCGCCGGCGAGGCCCTCGGGACCGTCCCGGAGGGCCCCTTCCAGCACCGCCTCATGGTGCCCTTCGGCTGGGCCGGCGTCTGGGAGGTGACCTGGCTGGCGCCGGAAGGCGAGCGGACGATCGCGGACACCGTCGCCAAGCTCCGCCAGGGCGACGACGAGCGGGCCGTGACCATGGTGCAGACCTGGCCGGTGAAGATCCCGGTGAGCTGCTACCGCACCAAGCTCCTGCCGAGCGAGCCGCTGGTGACGCAGCAGCGTATCATCGACACCTTCTTCCCGGTGGCCAAGGGCGGCACCTTCTGCACGCCGGGTCCCTTCGGTGCCGGCAAGACCGTGCTGCAGCACGCCCTGAGTCAGTATTCGCAGGTCGACGTGGTGATTGTGGCGGCCTGTGGCGAGCGTGCCGGCGAGGTGGTTGAGATCCTGCGCGAGTTCCCGCATCTGGAGGACCCGCGCACCGGCCGCAGCCTGATCGACCGCACCATCATCATCTGCAACACCAGCTCGATGCCGGTGGCGGCCCGCGAGGCCTCGATCTACACCTCGGTGACCCTGGCCGAGTACTACCGCCAGATGGGTCTGCACTGCCTCCTCCTGGCCGACTCGACGTCGCGCTGGGCGCAGGCCCTGCGCGAGATGTCCGGCCGTCTTGAGGAGATCCCGGGCGAGGAGGCCTTCCCGGCCTACCTCGAGTCGCTGGTGGCGGGCTTCTATGAGCGGGCCGGCCTGGTCGAGCTGCACGACGGCGGCCAGGGCTCGATCACCATCGGCGGCGCCGTCAGCCCGGCCGGCGGCAACTTCGAGGAGCCGGTGACGCAGGCGACGCTGAAGGTGGTCGGCAGCTTCCTGGGCCTGTCGCGCGACCGCGCCAACGCCCGGCGCTACCCGGCCATCCACCCGCTGGAGAGCTGGAGTAAGTACGCCAGCCTCGTCGACGAGGCGCAGGTGGCGCGGGCGCGGCGGCTCCTGCGCCAGGGCCATGAGGTCTCGCAGATGATGAAAGTGGTGGGCGAAGAGGGCACGCCGACGAGCGACTTCGTCATCTACCTGAAGAGCGAGTTCCTCGATGCGGTGTACCTGCAGCAGAACACCTTCGACCGCGTCGACGGCGCCAGCAGCGACGAGCGTCAGCGCCATGTCTTCGCCAAGGTCGTGGCGGTCCTCGACGGCGCCTTCACCTTCCCGGACAAAGCCGCGGCGCGGAGTTGCTTCCAGAAGCTGCGGCAGCACTTCATCGACTGGAATTACGCGGCCTGGGGCTCGGACGAGTTCCGCTCCAGGGAAGAGGCCATCGACCGCCTGGTGGCCGAGGCCGTGACCGCCGCCTGAGGGCGCGGCCGCGACAGCGAGGCTCAGGAAAGCACGTTTCATGAGAAAGCTCTACAACCGCATCCTGCAGATTGCCGGCAACGTCATCACCGTCGAGGCCGATGGCGTCGCCTACGGCGAGCTGGCCGAGGTGCGCAGCGGCCGCGGCACCTCGCTGGCGCAGGTGATCCGCCTGGACCAGCGCCGGGTCTCGCTGCAGGTCTTCGCCGGCAGCCGCGGCATCGCCACCGACAGCGAGGTCCGCTTCCTGGGCCATCCGATGCGGGTGTCGGCCAGCGACGACCTGCTCGGGCGCATCTTCTCCGGAAATGGCTCGCCGCGCGATCAGGGCCCGTCCCTGCAGGACAACCTGATCCCGATCGGCGGGCCCTCGGTCAACCCGGCCAACCGCATCATCCCGCGCCACATGATTCGCACCGGCATCCCCATGATCGACGTGTTCAACTCCCTGGTGGAGAGCCAGAAGCTGCCGATCTTCTCGGTGGCGGGTGAGCCGTACAACGCGCTCCTGGCGCGCATCGCCATGCAGGCCGAGGTCGACCTGATCGTGCTCGGCGGCATGGGCCTGAAATACGACGACTACCTCTTCTTCCGCAACACCCTCGACGAGCATGGCGCCCTGTCGCGCTCGGTGATGTTCGTCCACACCGCCAGCGACCCCATCGTCGAGTGCCTCCTGGTGCCCGACCTGAGCCTGGCGGTGGCCGAGCACTTCGCCATCAACGGCAAGCGCGTCCTGGTGCTCCTGACCGACATGACGAACTTCTGCGATGCGCAGAAGGAGATCGCCATCACCATGGAGCAGATCCCCTCCAACCGCGGCTACCCGGGCGACCTCTACAGCCAGCTCGCGGCACGCTACGAGAAAGCGGTCGACTTCGAGACCGCCGGCTCGATCACCATCCTGGCAGTGACCACCATGCCGGGCGATGACGTCACCCACCCGGTCCCCGACAACACCGGCTACATCACCGAGGGCCAGTTCTACCTGGTCGGCGGACGCATCGAGCCGTTCGGCTCGCTGAGCCGTCTCAAGCAGCAGGTCAACGCCGACACCCGCGCCGACCACCGCGCCCTGATGGACACCATGATCCGGCTCTACGCCGAGTACCGCGAGGCCCTCGAGAAGCAGTCGATGGGCTTCCGCATGAGCGCCTGGGACGAGAAGCTCCTTCGTTACGGCGGCCTGTTCGAGGCCCGCATGATGGACCTGAGCGTGAACATCCCGCTGGAAGAGGCCCTCGATCTCGGCTGGAAGACCCTGGCCGAGTGCTTCGAGCCGGGCGACGTGGGCCTGAAGTCCGACCTGGTGGCCGAGTTTTGGCCGAAGTCGGCCTAGCGGCAGCGTGTGGCCATGGCCAAGATCAAGCTCACGAAAACCGAGTTGAAGCTGCAGCGCGACGCCCTCAAGCGTTTTCAGCGCTACCTGCCGACGCTGCAGCTCAAGAAGCAGCAGCTCCAGCTCGAGGTGCGCCAGGTGCGTGAGGAGGCCTCGCGGCTGGACGAGTCGCTGCGCGCCTTCCGCGCCGGCCTCGAGCCCTGGGTGGCAGTGCATGACCCCGCTGAGGCCGAGCGGCTCGCGGCACTCCTGGAGGTCCGCGAGTGGCGCGTCGCCAGCCGCAACGTCGCCGGGATTGACGTGCCGGTGTTCGACGGCCTGGACGTCGTTGCCAAGGACTACGACCTGTTCCTGACGCCGCCGTGGATCGACGACGCCCTCGAGGCGGCGCGGCGCCACCTGGAGCTGCGCCTGCGCCGGCAGCTCGCCGACGAGCAGGAACGCCTCCTCGGCCAGGAGCTGCGCGTGGTCACGCAGCGCGTCAACCTCTTCGAGAAGGTGAAGATCCCCGAGGCCCGCGAGAACATCCGCCGCATCCAGATCTCGCTGGGCGACCAGCAGACCAACGCGGTGGGGCGCGCCAAGATCGCCAAAGAGAAGTGCCAGGCCCGCGAAGCCGCAATGGCCTGAGGACCGGACGCGGCCGCCACGGCCGACAGGACGCAGGACGCGACAGCAGACGGAGCACGACGTTGGTAGAACCGATGAAACAGGTGACGGTGATCTGCCTGGAGGCCGAACGCGAGGCCGCCGTCGATCACCTTCGCGACCTGGGCACGGTGCATGTCGTACCGAGCCTGCCGCCGGCGTCGACCGACCTGGACCAGCTCCAGCGTCGGCGCGAGGCGGTCGAGCGCGCCCTGGGTCTGCTGATGTCGCGGCCGGCGTCACGCGCCGCGGGCGCCGCCGCGGGCGCCGCCGGCGCGGTGGGCGATGCCGACGAGGCGACGGCGCGGGTGATGTCTCTCGCCGCCGAGCAGACGGCCCTCGCCGACCGTCGCCAGAAGCTGACGCGCGCGGCCCAGGACCTCGAGCCGTGGGGGAGTTTCTCCCGTGAGAGCCTGGAGGCCTGCCGTGCCGCCGGCCTGCAGGTGGTCCTCGCCGACCTGCCCGCCGAGGCCGTGCCCGCCCTGCCCCCGGGCGCGGTCCTCAAGGAACTCTCCCGAAAGGGCAAGACCCTCTTCGCCGCCGTGGTCGCCCCGGCCGACGTCACCCTGGACCTGCCGGCGGCGCCCCTGCCTGACGCCGGCGACCTGGCGAGCCTCGCGGCGGACCTGCAGGACTGCGACCGTCGCAGCGCCGCGGTCGAGGCCGATCTGGACCGTCTCGCCGCCGCGACGCCGGCGCTGAAGCGGGGCCTCGAGCAGCTCGACGAGGCCATCGCCTTCGCGCGGGCCCGTGATGGCATGGGCGCCACCGCGCCCCTCGCCTACCTCGAGGGCTACGTCCCGGCCGCCGACCTCGCGAGCCTCCTCGACACGGCCCGCCGCCATGGCTGGGCGGTGCGCGCCATCGACCCCGCGTCCGACGACCCGCGGGTGCCGACCAAGCTGCGCCTGGCACGCTGGGTCGAGCCGGTGCGCGGCGTCTTCACCATGCTGGGCATCCTGCCGGGCTATGGCGAGGTCGACATCGGCGCCTGCTTCCTGCTCTTCTTCTCGATCTTCTTCGCCATGCTCATCGGCGATGCCGGCTACGGCGCCATCATGCTCATCGCGACCCTGGTCGTGCGCGCCCGCGACCGCCAGGCCCCGGCGGCGCCCTTCTGGCTGTTCGGCGTGCTCTCGACCTGCACCATCCTCTGGGGCGTGCTCACGGGAACCTACTTCGCGATCCGGCTCGCCGATGACAACCCCCTGCGCCTGATACCCTCGGTGTCGTACTTCGCCGAGCCGCGCAACATCCAGTTCCTCTGCTTCCTCATCGGCACCGTCCACCTCAGCATCGCGCACCTGTGGAACGCATCGCGCACGCGCCCCTGGCTGAAAGCCCTCGGCAGCCTGTCGTGGATACCGATCCTCTGGGGCAACTTCCTCCTGGCCAAACGCATGGTCCTGGGCGTGGCGACGCCGCCGGTGATGCTCTGGCTCTACGGCATCGGCCTGGTCGGCGTGGTCCTCTTCAGCGAGCCCTCCCGGAATCCCTTCAAGACCGTCGGCATGGGCCTCGGCAAGGTCGCCCTGAACCTCGCCAACAGCTTCGTCGACGTGGTCTCCTACGTGCGCCTCTTCGCCGTCGGCGCCGCCGGCATGAAGGTCGCCGAGAGCATGAATGCCATGGCTACCGGCATGAGCGACGCGGTGCCATGGGTCGGCGGCCTCCTGGCCGCCGTCGTGCTCATCCTCGGCCATGGCTTCAACATCCTGCTCTCGGCCATGGGCGTGCTCGTCCACGGCGTCCGCCTCAATGTCCTGGAGTTCGCCGGGCATGTCGGCCTGGAGTTCGCGGGATCGGCCTACCGTCCGCTGCAGCGGCGCCGGGCGACGCCCGGCACCTCGCCCGACGCCGGGTCAGAGGTCCTGCCGGACACCACATCTGTCGGTTGACAGAGCACATACGCAAGAAGAAGGACAACGACCATGATGGAGAACCCCGAACTTGCCACGGCCCTGGGTATGGCGGGCGGCTTTGCCTGTCTGGCCTTCTCAGCCGCGGGTTCCGCTATGGGTGCCGGTGTGGCAGCGATGTCGTCGATCGGCGCCTGGAAGAAGTGCTATGCCCAGAACAAGGCGGCGCCGTTCCTCCTCCTGGCTTTCATGGGCGCACCCCTGACGCAGACCTTCTACGGCCTTATCCTTATGGGCTCGATCAACGAGGCCGCCGCCAAGGCCGGCGCCCTCTTCCCGGCCCTGCTCAGCGCCGGCATCCTCGGCGGCATCGCCATGGGCATCTCGGCCTGGATGCAGGGCAAGGCGGCCGCCGGTGCCGCCGATTCCCTGGCCGAGACCGGCAAGGGCTTCGCCAACGATATGATCGCGCTCGGCATCATCGAGACGGTGGCCCTCTTCGTGATGGTCTTCTCGATGATGGCCGTGGGCACGGTCGTCGACATGATCGCCAAGGTCGCCGCCGGCGCCTGACAGGCTGGGCGCGAGCGGGCGGTGCCGGCGCGCGGCAGGTGGGTCCACGGCGCCGGCCATGGACCCGAAACGGGCGCCGGCCATGGCAAGGCGAACCATCGCTGGCCATGGGCGCTGGAGGGCGCGTGGCCACAGACGCGCAGGCGTCCACGAGCCGGGGCGGCGTCGACAGCACGACAACGCGACAGTCTCACACGAGTCCGCCCCGGGGACCGCGGCAACGCGGTCCTCCGCGCTCGGGACAAGGACGGACACGGACAAACAAAGACGGACACGGACAGGCTGCACGGGAACAGAGTTCAGAGTTCGGAGTTCGGAGTTCGGAGTCGGTGGTCGGTAGTCCTGTGGTCCTGCATTCTATGGGCGGGGTCACCGGCGCGGGCGGGCGCCGGGGTTGTAGATCGGGCCGCCGGCGGCGGCGTACTCGCGCAGGATGGCGGCGCCCTCCTCGCGACGCAGGTCGCGCACCACCGCGATGCCGCGGTCGGCCAGCGCCCCGACCCAGTCCGACGGCTTGGCGCCCTCGTCAAAGCCGACGGCACGGGAGTCCTCATCGCGGGCGGCGCAGACCAGGCGAGCCACCCCCGACCAGGGCACGGCACCGAGACACATGGCGCAGGGTTCCGTGCTGCTGCAGAGTTCGTAGGGGGCTCCCGCCGCGGCGCTGAGGTCGTGGCAGCCCAGGCGGCGCTGCGCCAGGGCCAGGGCGACCATCTCGGCATGCAGGATCGAACTGCCGACACGGACGACCAGATTCACACCGGCCGACACCAGACGACCGGAAGCATCAAAGACGGCCGCTCCGAACGGGCCGCCGCTGCCGCGACAGACATTCTGACGGGCCAGCTCCAGGGCCACCCCGAGGCGGTCCTCCTGGCGCGGCAGGCGTTCCGGCAGGCCGTGAAGAAGGCCTGCAACCCAGTCCGGCAGGCGGACGACCAGCTCAGCGACGCTCATGCGGGTTCCCTCCCTCGATCCAGGCAGCCGCCAGCACCACCAGCCCCCCTCTGCCAGCACGCCTTTCGTCGCCCTCGTGGCGCCGCTCAGGGCGCCGGCTCGGGGCGCTGGCCCTCACTGACGACGCGGTGGGCGATGCGCTGCAGGATGGCGGCATCCGCCGCGTCGATGCCCTCGGGCAGGAAGCCGATGCCGAGGGCGCTCTGGCGGAAGAGGAACTCGAACCAGACGCAGCCCAGCAGGTAGTCGCCGTAGCGATTGGCGTGGATGGCGTCGTTACCCAGGCGGTACTCGCCGGTCTTGCGGTCGCGCCGCCAGCCATAGCCGCCGTGGAGCGACCGCCGTTCCTTCGGCAGCGCCGGCCGGACGGCCTTGGCGGGATCGAAATCGGGGTCGGGGACAAAGCGGCCCCAGTCCGGGTCACGGCGGGCCGCCTCCATGGCATCGCCGCTGGGTATCTGGCGCAGGCCGTACTGCTGGGCGAGACCGTCGTAGGCGGCGCGCAGGCCGCGGTACATGGTATCGGGATTGAGGTCCGGCTGGCCGAAGAAGCCGTGGTCATCGCGGTACGCCCAGGTCTGGTGGATGACGATCTCGGCCTGTGGCGCGTAGCGCCGCACCGTCTCGATGAGGCGGTCGGCGTGGGGGTGGAAGGTCTCGGGCTTGAAGCTCTTGC
>JAAYZO010000062.1 GCA_012514865.1 Lentisphaerota bacterium
AGCCATGGGCGTCGTGAGTGATCCAGGCTGGAATCCGGCCTGGGCCGGGCAGTCAATGCACTCTGCCTTCCACGCGGCCGGCAGGCTGGCCCTTAACAGACGGGACGGACATTCATGAAACGCATGACGATGCCGCTGGCGATCCTGGCGGGCCTGGCCCTATCGGCGGCCGAGACGATCCAGCTCGCGCCACCCGGGCACCGCCTGCCCTATGGCGAGAGCGCCTCGTTCGCCTTCTACGTCCCGGCCGGCGTGCGCTCGGCGCGTCTGACCTGCTCGGCGCGTCTGAATCTCGCCAGATGCGCCGGCTCGACCCACGCCATGGTCCTGCGCGTCAACGGGAACCTCCTCACCGCCGGCCTGGACCGCACGGCGTTGCGCCTGACGAACAAGCCGCCGTCGGTGCGTATGGCGAGCGGCCTGGAGGTCCCCTGGTACGACTCACGCGGCTGGCGGGTGGTCTACGCCCCCGACTTCGAGATGGCCGCCAGTCCGGCCGCCGGCGGCATGCGCATCGAGGCCGTCTCGCCGCACCGCCTGGTCCTGGACCTCAGTGACCTCTTGCGCCCCGACGCCGAGAACACCCTTCAGATCGAGCACCGCGGCGCCGCCATGCGTCTGCGCGAGGCCATCGGGAAGGACGCCGGCGACCTCGACCTCCTCTTCGCCGAACTCTCAGTGGACCTCAGCGAGGAGCCCTCGGCCATGGCCTCGCGGCGGCGCGAACGCCGCCATGACCCCGACGCTCTCATGGACGCCACGCCGGCGGCGCTGGACCCGCGCCAGGTCGTCGAGGCCTCTCCCGAGGGCGCCCTTCGCCTGCGCCTCCCCGGACTGGCCCTGCGGGTCGAGTCGGCCTACGCCCGCGTCGGCGGCGGCTGGAACCCGATTCCGGCGGCGGCCGGCGGCGATCCCGCCTGGTCCCCCCGACCGCCTGAGGGCGCCGCCGACGCGGGCGCGCTCCAGGCCGCGTCACCCGGCTACCGCCTGCAGCGCCAGGTGACCTGGGCCGCCGACCACCTGGTCATCGCCGACACCCTGACCAACACCGGCGACGCCGACATCGGGCTGGCCTTCGACCACAGCATTGTGCCGGAGAACCCCGCCGACCTGGTCGATGTCTACCTCGGTGGCGATCCGTCGCCGGCCCGGACCCGCCTCGAAGGCCACGAGAACCCGAGCGTCTTCGTCAATGGCACCCAGGCCGGGTGCGCCCTGGTCGCCCTCGACGACGTCTATCGCATCCAGGGCGTCATGCACTGGGAGCAGGGCCGCGCCGGCATCCGCTCGGAGACCTTCGCCCTCGCCGCGGGTGCCTCGTACACCCTGCGCTGGGCGCTCTACCCGGTCGGCTCGCCGGACTACTTCGACGCCGTCAACCTCCTGCGCCGCGACCTCACGGCGAACCACACCGTCCCGGGCGGCTTCCGCTTCGGCCTCAACCAGATCGCCAAGCTCTCGGATGAGGCCCTGCAGGCCATGGTGCGCGACCTCGGGATACGTTTTATCGCCTCGCCGGTGTGGTTCGCGCCCCCCGGCGACCCGCAGCGCTGCTACCACGGCCACCACATGCTCCAGGCCAAGGCCGTGCAGGACGCCCTCCGGGAGGCCTGCGCCAAGGTCCGCCGCGTCTGCCCCGAGGTCAAGACCCTCATCTACATCCACGCCTTCATCAACACCGACCCGGCCGGACCGGAACGCTTCGCCGATGCCCGCATCATCAACCAGGATGGCACCCACTACTGCAACCCGAGCTACACCCAGCGCATCGGGGTCCCCTTCTACTACTACGTCCCGACCCTAGAGAACAGCTACTTCAAGGCTCTCATGGAGGTCGTCGACATGTGCCTCGACCCCGACCAGATCGGCGCCGACGGCATCTACTGGGATGAACTCGATATGGCCTCGGTCAGCCGGACCTTCGACCGCTGGGACGGCCACTCGGCCGTCCTCGACGAGCAGCACCGCATCGTCCGGCGCTTTGCCAACACCCACCTCCTCTCACTGCCCGCCAAGACCGCCCTCATCGAGGCCATCGCCAAGCGCGGCGGAGCCCTCATCGCCAACTCGGCGCCGACCACCGCCACACTCAACGCCATGAGCTTCCCGCGCTTCGTCGAGACCGCCCAGGAATGGTACCCCGCCCGCGCCCACATGCACACCCCGATCAGCCTCGGCAATCACCTCGCCATCAAGACCTTCGACGACCTCGTCGCCGACATCCGCCTGAAGCTGAACTGGGGCAGCCTCTACTACTACTACAGCGTCCCGGAGCACCCCTACCCCACCATCACCCAGCACATGTTCCCCTTCACCCCGGTCGCCCTCAAGGAGGGCTGGATGATCGGTCGCGAACGCATCCTTACGGCCGTCCCCGGGACCTTCACCTTCGGCGACGACGATCCCGTCCGGGTCTACTGGTATGACGCCAGCGGCCGCCTGACCGAGCGCGTCGGAAGCGAGCGCCTCGTCGATGGCGTCCGCCAGACCCGCCTGCCGCTCGCCGACGGCGAGATGGCCGTCATCGAGAGGCTCACCAAGCCCTGAGCCGCTCCCTGCGGTCCTTGTCGTAATCCTTGTCGTAATCCTTGTCCTGATCCTTGTCCTGATCCTTGTCCGCTCCTGGCGACACGAACGGGAGACCGACGGCAGAGCCGTAAGTATCGCGTATATTGGAGTTTCCGTCACTGGCATGGAACGGCCAGTGGAGGAAGATCCGCCCGTGACGGAAAATCCTTCACGGGCGCCGGATGGCGCGGTGGCTGGTCCAGGCTCCGGCGATGATGAGGAGGCAGCCGGCCCACAGGCGCGCGCCCGGCAGGACGCCGAGGTAGAGGCAGGAGACCACCGATGAGAGCAGCGGCGTGAAATACGACGCCGTCGAGAGAACGGCGAAGTCACCGCGGCGCACGCCGATATCCCACAGGGCATATCCGGCCGTCGAGGTCGTCGCCAGGAAGGCGACCTCGAGGACAGCCCGCAGGCTCCAGACGCTCGCCGTCGACACCATGCCGCGTCCGGCCAGGAAGATCAGCCCGGTCGCCACCGAGAACAGCGCCACGGCGCCCTCGCGGTTGCCGGCGCCCCAGCGCCGACAGAGATTCGAGTAGAGCGCCCAGGTGAGGGCCGCCGTCAGGGCCGCGGCGTAGGCCAGCGGGTTGCCGGCGATGTGCTCGACCAGACCCGGCAGTGAGAAGGCGCTGCCCTGGGTCAGCACCATCGCCATGCCCAGCACCGCCAGGACCACGCCGGGGATGAGGCCCAGACCGGCACGACGCCCAAGGATGGGCACCGACAGCACCACCGTCAGGACCGTCCAGAGGTAGTTGACCAGGCCGACCTCGAGGAGCTGCAGGCGGTCCGCGGCCAGGCCGATGGCGACGTAGAAGCTCACCAGGCAGCCGACGAAGAGCCCGCCGCAACCCCAGAGGTAGCGCCGTGAGAAGTGCCGCGGCGACGGCATCCCGCCACCGCGGCAGACCTGCACGAGGGCCATCAGCACCCCGCCGAGGCCATAGATGCAGGCCGCCGCAGTGACAGCCCCGAGCCGCTCGGTCAGGCTGCGTGCCACCGCCACCGAGAAGCTCCACAGGAGGATCGCCGACAGGCCCATCAGGGTCGCCGTGTGTCGCTGCATGGATGCACTGCCTCCCCGGCGCTGCCGGGCGCCGCGGCACCGCGGCGACCGGCCAGACGCGACGTCAACGCCAGGTCACCTTCACGACCGTCCAGAGGCAGTCCAGAGTGGTCTCCAGCCGCACGACGCCATCGACGACGCGGTAGCGCCGACGGCGGCCGCCGACGGTCACGGCGGCGGCCTTGCGGCCGGGCGGTACGCGCACCTCGACGACGACCGGGTAGGGCGGCACTGCGTCGCCGGTACGGGCCGTGCGCAGGCCGGCGGCGAGCTGTTCGCCGCCGTGGTTGATCAGGAAGGCCCACGTCGCCGCCGGGCTGACGTGGGGCACGACCTCGACACTCCCGGCCGCCGAGAGCACGCGCGCCGCCGGTCGTGGCAGAAGCCGCTCCATGAGGCCGCGGAACCACAGCGCCTGCCAGAGGTTGGCGCGCTGGCTGTAATCCGATCCGATCGGCGCCTCGAGGTACCACACCGCGCCCTGCCCCAGGCGCCGGCAGACGAGGGCCGGGTGCGCGCTCGGCTCGGCCGAGGCCGGCCCGGTGCCATGCCCAAAGCGCATGCCGGCGCTGCAGTCGTAGGGCTGTATGGCCGGCAGCACCACCGCGGCCTCGACCGGCTCAACACGATGGAAGGCCCCATGCACCAGCACCGGGCTCTGCTCAGGATCGGGCTGCCACAGGGGCAGGTAGATGTGGTCCTGCCAGGGCGATGCCTCACGCCGCAGGCCGGCCCAGGACAGGGCGCCCTCGCCATCGACCGCCGGCAGGCGACCCGTGATCAGCACCTGCCCGCCGGCCTCGACGAAGCCCCGCAGGGCCGCCGAGGTCGCCGCCCCGATCGCCTTCAGCTCGCTCAAGACCACCACCCGGGCCGCGCTCAGGTGCCGCCCGAGGAGGTCCTCACGTACGATGCCCAGCGCGCAGCCGGCGTCGAGCAGGAGCCGGTGCATGCCCTCGAGAGGCACCAGCGCCGAGTGGTCCGCCGCGAAGCCCGGGGCGCCCGGGCCGCCATACTGCGCCAGCGGGCCGGTCAGCACCAGGACCTCGTTCGGCTGCACCGCATCGGCATCCGGATAGACGGCGTCCATCCGGCGCTGCACCTCGCCCATGTGCCGGATGGCCCGCACGCTCAGCGGGTCGAGGCGGTTGGCCGGGTGCAGGCGGTCGCCGAGGTAGGGCCGACAGCCATGCGCCCAGATGGCCACGCCGGTCTGCTCCAGGCCGGCCAGAGGCCGCGGCGCCCAGTCGCCCCAGCCGTGGTTGATGACGGTGTACATCACATCGCAGGGCAGGTCGGCCATCTTGCCATAGGCCGCATGGAAGGACCCCTGCAGCGACTGCGGCCCGACCGTGCTGTAGTCGCAGGTCAGGCAGGTCACTCCCGGCGGCATGCGTTCGGGGAAACGCACGGTGCCGACCCAGTTGAAGCCGACCTTCGCCCCCGGGCGGCGCTCCAGGATGAACTGGCCGACGCGCTCCACGACGCGCCAGGCGCGTTCGCGCCGGAAGGCGCCGTAGCGTATCCACTCCGGGTCGGCCGGCCCGGCCGGGATGGGCCGGCCATGGGCACGCCGGTACTCGTCCTGGCAGCTCTGGCAGTGGCACACGCCCATGGCGCCCATGGTGTCGAAGAAGAAGCCGTCGACCGGGTAGTTGTCGATAACCTCCTGGATCATCGGCAGCATCAGGTCGTCGGTATAGGGCGTGTAGGGGCAGCTCGCGATGAAGTGGTCGGGTGTAAGTCGCGGCCCGACCGCCGGGTCGGCCACCTGCGCCCACTCCGGGTGGCGTCGGCAGGCCTCGCCGTCGATCCCGAAGCTGATGTATGCCAGCACCCGCAACCCGCGCGCCTTGCAGGCCCGCACGACATCGCCAAAGGCATCGCCGGCCATCTGCGGGTGCGGCGTGCCGACACGGCTCGGGTAGTAGGCGAAGCCGGTGTGGCACTTCGCGAAGGTGATGATTTCCTCCACCCCCGCCGCCGCCAGCGCCTCGGCCATGCCGACGACATCCGGGTCGCGGTTGATGCGGATGTCGCGATGGCTGTGGAAATCGAAATGCCAGGACAGTCGTTCCATCGGTGATGCCCCTCGGGCGCCGGCGCGGCCCTGACCGAGCCCTTCCAGCCGCCAACCTGGCGCCGCCTAACGGTCGCCTGCGGATCGCCGTTGTCAAGGCGGCGGCGGTCTTGCCATTCCCGGCGCGGATGCTATATGCAGGGGCGGCCTGTTACGAGGTGGTTCCCACGGGTGATTCCCGATCCAAGAGTGTGGAGGCTGTCGTCATGCGTTCCGGCCTGTGCTGCCTGCTTGCCATGATCACGGGTACCGTCGCGGCCATCGCCGGCGAACCGGAGCGGACCCCGCCGCCGACTCGTCTCGAGGCCACCAGCCAGGCCTCGCCGCCCGGCGGCAAGTACGCCGTCGAGAGCGCCGTCGACGACGAGGCCGGCACCCACTGGGCCAGCGCCAACAAGGCCCTGCCGCAGAGCATCCGGATGACCTGGGACGAGCCGGTCAGCGCCGATGCGGTCTCGGTCACCACCGTCGCCAGTGCCATGCCAGCACTCTACGCCTCCTGGCGGCGCTTCGAGCTGCGCCTGGACAACGGCGTCTTCGTCGAGCATACCTTCACCGAGCCCGCCGATGTCGCCATCGTGCGTCTCGAAGGCCTGCAGACCTTCCGGCAGGCCGAGCTGGTCGTCCACGAGGTCTTCGAGCCGCGGACCTACATCGGCCTGCGCGACCTCGGCTTCTACCGCGACCCCGACCGCCTCCTGGCGCCGGTGCGTCAGCTCGCCCGGCCCCTGCCCCGCACCGCCCTCACGGTGACCGGCCGCCCGGAGCACCCCTGCGTCTACCTCACGCCCAAGCACATCGCGCTCGGCCGCCGCAATGCCGAGAGCACGACCTGGGGCGCCGAGGAGCGCGCGCGCGTCCTTAAGGAATGCGAATTCTGGATGCAGCATGACGAGGGCCACTGGCTCGGCTTCCTGCCCGAGCCGGGCGCCTGCTACGCCTACGGCTTCACCGGCTGCCCGATCTGCGGGGCGTCGTTCGGCACCTGGGGCGGCGCACGGTGCGCCTGGGACAAGCCCGGCCAGGTCGTCTGCGGCAGCGGCCACAGCCTCCCCGATGAGGCCCACCCCGACGGCGGCACCGGCTACAAGGCCGAGGACGGACGCTTCCACTACTTCACGGGCATCTGGAATTCGTGGGTCACCGAGCAGTGGACCCAGAAGGCCATACCCTCGCTGAGCTACGCCTACGCCCTCACCGGCGACGAGCGCTACGCCGAACGCGCCGCCTTCTTCCTCGATGCCCTCGCCAGTATCTACGCCGAGTCGACGGCCGGGTCGTGGGACTACCCCAGCAGCCCGCCCTCGGGGCGCTTTGCCCGGCCGTGGTACCAGGTGGCGCGGACCCTGGTGGTCTTCGTCGAAGCCTACGACCTGATCTACAGCAGCGCCGTCCTGGACCGCCCCTCGCTGCGACCGGGCCTCGCCGCCCGACGCCCGGAGGGACCCACCGCCCAGCAGCGCGGCGTCGGCCGACAGGACGCCTTCGGCCTGAGCCGGCCTGACCTGACGCGGCGACAGAATATCGACGAGAACCTCATGATCGACGGCGCCCAGTACTGCTATGAGCAGACCTTCCACATCGCCCTCCACAACGGCCATGCCGACTACATGCGCGGCGCCCTCGCCGTCGGCGCCCTCCTCGGCATCGAGACCTACGTCACCAACGCCATCGAGAGCCCCTGCTCGATCTGGGTCATGCTCGCCAACAACGCCGACCGCGACGGACGCTACTTCGAGACGGCCCTCGGCTACGCCCTGCACGCGCGCAGCCTCTACCTGACCTTCGTCGAGCCCCTGCTGCACTGGCGCTCCGCCACCTACCCCGAGGGCGTCAACCTCTTCGATGACGCCCGCATGCGCTCGTTCTACGCCCTCCCGGCGCTGACCATCGACTGCGCCGGCCATGCCCCGAA
>JAAYZO010000559.1 GCA_012514865.1 Lentisphaerota bacterium
CGCAGAGGACGCAGAGGACGCAGAGGACGCAGAGGACGCAGAGAGGCTGAACAGGCGCAGTAGCCCGCGTCGCAGCGCGATCGCTCGCCTTGTTCTGTCCGAGGCGCCACGCCAGTCGTTTCCCGGGCGCCGTGGACGTCGCCCGGGAGGTCCACGGGCGGCGCCGTGGACCTACTCGCCGTGCCCCGGCTGGGACGGACGGTTGTCGTGAGTTACCTTAGCGGGGACGGCAGCCCGCGTCGTCGGCACGGCTGGACGGGCCGCCCGAGACGGAGTGCGAGCATGGCCGGGAGTCGCAGCGTGAAGGAGAAGACCATGAGCAGCAGAGTCGTTCGGAGTGCGGTGGTCGTGGTGGTGGGCCTGGGGCTGATCGGGCTGAGCGGCTGTACCTACCTCGGTCACCGCGGGCGCGATGCCGCGGATATGTTCGAGATCGGCCTGACCTTCTCCAAGAAGCCGCAGTTCGCCCTGCTGCCGGTCGACTACTTCAACCTGATCGGCCTGGGCTACTCGCAGGTCGAGGGAACCTACGCCGGCATCGGCAACCGCCGTGTCGGGGCCATGCCCATCCAGGACGACGGCTCCTACGGCCTGCTCTTCTGGGGCAAGGACGCCCTGAAGATCGGCGACTTCAACCCCCGCGATCCGCATGAGGTGTGGGTGGACGACATGGAGGCGCTGGCCGCCGCCGGGCAGCCCCTGCCGACGGCCCGGCCCGACTACAACAAGGGCCTCATCCGCCTGCCGGTCGAGGGCGAGCCGCCGCCGCCGATCACCTTCATGCAGTGCCGCCGCAATGTGCACCTGGGCTGGATCGGGCTGCATGCGTCGTTCCGGCCGCTCGATATCGTCGACTTCCTGGTCGGCTGGACGACCCTGGATATCCTCAGCGACGACATCGGCCCGCTGGCGGAGTGAGTCCGGCAGAGAACCACCAGGCCGCCCCGGGCGGCCTGGTGGGCCGACGCGGCCGGACACCCTCAGGCCGCGGAAGCAGCGGGGGCAGGGAGGTCTGACCTGTCCGACCCGTCTGGCCTGTCTTGACTCGTCTGACTCGTCTGCCCCGTCCCGCGCTGCCGGCCTGTCACCAGGGTCCCCAGAGGGAGAGGTTGGTGCGGGCGTTGATCTGGCCGAGCTTGTGGCTGGCGACATGGCCGTCGGCGAAGGCCAGGTTGGCGCCGCCGTTGTGGCGGGTCGAGATGGCCTCCAGGACATTGCACATGCGGGTAGCCATCTGGAACTCATAGCCGCGGTAGCCATCGGCGGTGGGGCCGTTGAGGGTATCGGCGAAGCAGACCGCCTTCGAGGGGTTGCTGAAGCTGCCGAGGGTGCGGTACAGTGTGTTGACCAGGGAGCCCGAGTCGGTGCAGAAGTACCAGTTGTAGCCGAGGGACAGCTCGCCGCGGCGTGTGGTGGTGATATCGAAGCCATGAGCCGCCGCAGGCCGCCGATGCCAGTTTAAGGACGTGCAGACCCGGCGGCGCCGGAGGAGGAAGGGCAACCACGAAAGGCACGAAAAGCACGAACGGGGGAAGGTGGAGGGCACGCCGGACGCCCGCGTGTAAAGGGGTCGACAGGGGCCGATGGGAACGGAAGCGCCGAATGCCCAACGCCGGGGCCGGCGAGGCCCGTCCGTGTGGGTCCGTGTGGGTCCATGTCGGTCCGTGTCCCGAGCCCGGGGCCGCGTCCCCGCGGTCCCGGAGCGGCGGAGGGAAGGCTCAGACGACGATGTCACGTGGTGTTCTCTCCGGCGCCCCCGGGCGCCGGGGATATGGCTCTAGCCGTAGCAGAGGGTCTGGTCGATGAGGCGGTTCATCCGACGGCTTGCCGGGTTGTCACTGGTGGCTGCGGCTGCTGCGGCGTTGGCCGCGCAGGAGGTCACGCTGTCGACGGCCGCCTTCCGCCTGGTGGTCGGCGCCGATGGTCGGCCGCGGCATCTGGTCGATGC
>JAAYZO010000560.1 GCA_012514865.1 Lentisphaerota bacterium
ACGCTGAACGCCCGACGCCCAACGCCGAACGCCCGGGGGAGCCCGACGGGACTCCGAACTGCCGAACTCCTCTGGCTTGCGTGGGCGGCGCCCGCGTCTGGCATGATCCGTTTCAGCGCACCAGGTCTGCCAGGCGCAGGACGGTGCCTTCTGGCCAGAGCAGCAGCGCCGCGATGGCCACGAGGTAGGCCGGGAGGTAGTACAGGGCGCCGCGGAAGGCCGCCGCCACGCTCACATCGCGCGCCGTTCCGGCCACCACGAAGCAGCAGACGCCGACCGGCGGGGTGATCGCGCCGAGGGTGGTGACCAGGCAGACGACCTGGCCGAACCAGATCGGGTCGTAGCCCAGGCGTGTTACCAGGGGCATGAAGATCGGCAGCGAGACCAGCAGGAAGGCCAGCGAGTCCATGACGCAGCCGCCGAGGATGTAGACGCCCAGCATGGCCATCAGGATGAGCGGCCCGGGGAGGTCCAGCCCGCCGATGGTCTCGGCCACCATGAAGGGCAGGCGGGTCAGGGTCAGGAAACGCCCGAAGATGACGGCGCCGGCCATGATCATGAAGACCATGCAGGAGATGCGCAGGGTGTCGCGCAGGGCCATGGTGAAGAGCCTCCAGGTCAGTCGTCGGCGCAGGATGCAGACGCCCAGGCCGAGGAGGGCGCTGACGCCGGCGGCCTCGGTTGGAGTGACCTTGCCGGAGAACATGGCGGCCATGACGACCGTGAAGAGCACGACCACGTCGAGGGCCTTGGGCAGGGCCGCGAACTTCTCGCGCCAGGTGCTGGCGGCGCCGCCGGGGCCCCACTCCGGATGCCGTCGGCAGAGGATCAGGACCGTGGCCACGAAGCCGAGCACCAGGAGCACGCTGGGCACGAGGCTTCCGGCGAAGAGCTTGCCGATGCTCTGGCCGGTGTGCAGGCCGTAGACGACCAGGACCAGGCTCGGCGGGATGACCACGCCGAGGGTGCTGCCGGCGGCGACGGCGCCGGCCTTCAGGGCCGGGTGGTAGCCGGCCCGCTGCATCGGCGGGATGGCCACCGCGCTCATGGTCGCGGCAGTGGCGGTGTTCGAGCCGCAGATCGCCGCAAAGCCCGCCGAAGCCAGGACCGTGGTGACCGCCAGGCCGCCGCGGCGGTGACCGAACCAGCGCTCGGCGGCGCGGAAGAGGTCCTCGCTGTAGCCGGCGTGGTGTACGACCTCGCCGAGCAGGATGAACAGGGGTATGACCGTCAGGCCGTAGTTCGAGAACAGCGCCCAGAACTCGGCTCCGACGGCGGTGTTGGCGAGGGTGCCGCCGAGGCTCGGCGTGCGCAGCGCTGCGATGCCGAGGAAGCCGACCAGGGCCATGGCGAAGCCCGGCGACATGTTAAGGAAGAGGATGGCGCCCAGCATGACGCCAATCCCGATCAGGCCCAGCAGCGTGGCATCCATACCCGCGCGCCTCTCAGCGACTCACCGGCGCCGGCAGGACCGCGCGCAGGGCCGACGACAGCAGACTCAGCGACAGCAGCGCGAAGCCGCCGGCCACGCAGAAGATGAACGGGTGGTAGATCATCTTGAGGGTCTCGGAGACCTCGCCGGTCGAGCGCACGGTCAGGCCGCGGCAGCCGACCTGGTAGGCAATCACCGCGAAGAACAGCGCGAAGAGCACCGCGTTGCCGAGGAGCATCGCCGAGCGGGCGCGTTCCGGCAGGCGTACCGTGAAGAGTTCCACGGTGATGTTGCCGCCGCTGCGCTGTGTCTCGGCCAGGGCGAAGGCCACCGCCAGAGCGCCGCAGTAGCCCGCCAGTTCATAGACCGCGCCCAGCGGCAGGCCCGCCAGACGCATGACCACGTTGGCGCCCGTCAGGGCCATCAGGGCCACCAGCGCCACGGCGCTGACGACCAGGCCCGCCCGGCAGAGGATCTCGTCGATACGTCGTACGGCCTGTCCCATACCGTCACCTCGTCCGCGGCGCGCTCACGGCGCCGCGCTGCTGTACTTGGCCTGGAACTCGCGGAGGTCACGGATGATCGCCTCGCCGGGCAGGCCCGCCGCCGTCACCCGCGTGATGTAGTCGGCGACCATCGGCTCGAGGAGCGCACGGACCTGCTCCATGTCCGCCGCGCTCAGGGCGCTGAGCCGGTGGCTCTTGGTGGACGCGGCCCAGTCCAGGGCCTCCTGGACATGCTCGTCGACGTAGCGGCCGGTCCACTCGGCCTGCTCGCGGTAGAGGCTGTCCATGACCTCGCGCACCGCCAGGGGCAGGGCCTCGTAGCGGGCCCGGTTCATCACCACCGCGAAGCTGATGACATTCAGGTCGAGGTCGAGGGCGTACGGGCAGTACGCTGCGTAGTTCATGTCCTTGAGGACCTCCATGCTGGAGACCATGCCCTTGACCACGCCCTTCTGGATGGCCTCGGGCGCCTCCGACTGCGGCATTGCCACCGGCACCGCCCCGAGACGCCGCATGACCTCGGCGCCGGTGCCCGACACGCGCAGTTCCAGGCCCTTCAGGCCAGCCAGGCCGGTGATCTCGCGCGAGGACATCACCGTCGCCGGCGGACAGGTGAAGACGGTCAGGACCTTCACCTTCTCGAACTCCGCGGGCTGGTACTTCTCGATCAGGTCACAGAGGACCATCGAGGCCGTCCGGGCGTCGGGGAAGAAGTGCGGCAGGTCCACCGCCTCGCTCAGCGGGAAGCGCCCGGGCTGGTAGCTCATGGCGAAATTGCCGATGTCGGCGGTGCCGCTGACCACGGCGTCGAACATCTCCTTGGCACCCACCAGGGTGCCGCCGGGGAAGGTCTGGACCTTGACCTGGCCGCCGCTGCGCTGCTCGACTTCGCGCGCCCAGCGCTCCATCTGCACGCAGGGGAACGTCGACGGCGGCGGGAAGTTCGCATAGGTCAGCGTGACGACCTTGTCTTCGGCCGGCCGGTCGGCCTTGGCGCCCTCGCGGCAGCCGGCGCCGAGGAGCGCCGCCGCCAGTCCCAGACTGAGCCCTATCCGTGATCGTGTTGCCTGCATGACTGACCTCTCCTCGGCCCCGCCTCGCTCGCACCCACGCCGCCATCGCCCCGCGGCCGTTGTTCTACTGTAGCGAAACATAGATGCATTGCCGACGCTTGTCCAGCCCGATCGGGCCGCGAGCGCGCAAAAAAAGAGAGAGGCCGGGGCGAGTCTCGCGCCGGGGGGCCTGCCGTGGAACAGCCGGCGGCGGCGCCGGCAGGGCTCGTGGGCGCGTTCGCGTCGGTGCCCGCGCGCTTACGGGATCCGCCCGTGGCGGGCGCTTTACGCCGGCAGGCTCCAGGGCGGGCGGAAGGTCCTGCCGAGCATGGCGGTGGCCTCGGGGTCGTCGACGACGACCTCGTTGGCGGCGTCCCACTCGAGGGGCCTGCCGAGGCGGTACGAGATGCAGGCGAGGAACATCGGCGTGATCATGGGGACGGCGTAGTCGAGGTCGCTGTCGGGCCGCTGGCGGGTGCGGATGGAGTCGAGGAAGTTGCGGTGGTGTCCGGGAGAGCGGGGCAGGGTGCGCGGCACCTCGGGGAGGTCGTCGCGTTCCTGGCCATCGAGGAGGATGGTGCGGCTGGTGTAGTCCGCGACGAGGGCGCCGCGGCTGCCGACGAAGCGGGCGCCGATGGCGCGTTTGGCGGCGCCGGGGAAGGCGGGCGTGCGTGATGTCCAGGTGAGGCGCAGGCCGGGGAAATCGATCACGGCGTCGAGCCAGCCGGCGGTCTCGGTCATGCCGGTGGGCGGCCTGGCGCCGTGGGCGCGGATATAGCGCGGTGCGTCATGCAGGTCGAGGGCCCAGAAGGCCAGGTCGGCGATGTGGCACCAGAAGTCGGCGAAGAAGCCGCCGGAGTAGTCCCAGAAGTGTCGGAAGAGGCGGTGGACGCGGTTGGGGTTGTAGGGCCGCCAGGGCGCCGGCCCGAGCCAGAGGTCCCAGTTCAGACCGGGCGGCGGGTCGCAGTCCGGCACCTCAGGGATTTCGGGTGAGCCGGGTTCGCGCCAGAGGTTCACCTCGCGGATGTCGCCGAGGGCGCCTGAGCGCACGATCTCGACGACGCGGTGGTAGTTCTCCTGGGCGTGGATCTGGGTGCCGAGCTGGAAGATGCGGCCGTGGCGGCGGCAGGCGTCCTGCATGGCACGGGCCTCGGCGTAGGTCTGCGCGACTGGCTTCTCGCCGTAGACGTCCTTGCCGGCGGCGAAGGCGTGCATGGCCACGAGGGCATGCCAATGGTCGGGTGTAGAGCAGACGACGGCGTCGACGTCAGGGCGTCGCAGGAGGTCACGGAAGTCCTCGTGGAGTCCGGCCGGGGCGTCGGCGGGTCGGAGTGCCGCGAGGCTCGCCGCGGCGGCCTGGAGGCGGTCCTGGTCGACATCGCAGAGCGCGGTGATGGTGACATCGGGCTGCTCGGCGAAGATGGCCAGGGTGCCGTTGCCCTTGATGCCGAGGCCGACGAAGCCGAGACGGATGCGGTCGCCGGCGGTCGAGGGCGGCCTTGAGGGCGGTGTCGAGGTGGCGTCGGTGGGCATGGTGGCGGTCCCTCCAGGTTAGAAGTACCAATGCCAGGTCAGTCCGGCGGCGGGCCGGTTGTCGCCGCGGCCATGGTGCAGGCTCAGGCGGGCGCTCAGGGCGTGGTTGGTGCCGACCTGCCAGCGCTGGGCCAGCCAGACCTCGAGGTCGCTATGCCGGTCGCCGAGCATGAAGTGCAGGGCGCGCCCGGCGAGGTGCAGGCGGCAGGCCGGGGTGAGCTGGTGGTAGAGGCCGGCGGCGGCGCCGGCGCCGAAGGCCCAGCCGCCGTCGAGGCGGCCGGCCAGGAGTTCGGTCTCGGCCATGGCATAGGCCAGGGTCGACTCGGTGAGGGCCCAGGCCAGGCCGACGCCGGGGCTGCCGTAGGCCGCGAGGGTGTCGTCGCCGGGGCGTTCGAGGGCCACGCGTCGCAGCCCCGCGTCGGCCTTCCACGAGGTCGGCGTGAAGAAGCGGTCACGCGGTGCCAGCGACTGCACGCGGACGGCGTCGAGGCGGTGCAGCTCGGGCTCGTCGTCGCCCTCATAGAGTCGTGCGGCGACATTGCAGAACTCGATCTGCGAGCCGGCGAGGTAGCCGAGGCCGGGGTCGAGTTCGTCGTGGTAGGCCGGTCGCCAGGCCACGTCGGCGTAGGCGCGGCCGTCGAGGGTGCCGGCGCCGAGGCTGAGGCGCATCGAGCGGTGGCCATAGTCGGGCGGTGTCGTCGTCGGCGGCTCCGGCATGGGCGCGGCGGCGGGCAGGCGGCTGCGTGTGCGCAGGATGGCGAGGTAGCGCGGCGTGTACTCCGCCTGGGTGAGGCGGCGGCTGTGGTAGCGCAGGCGCAGCTCGGCGGCGGCGACATCCAGGCAGCGCGCCTGCGTCTCGGCTGGCCAGGGCGTCGCCACGACGGCCGCGGGCTCGGCCGTGCCGCGGCAGATGGCCTGCGCCAGGTCGAGCTGGGCATCGTCGAGGGCCTCGGCCAGGCGGTAGAGCTGCGCGGCGCGGCTGGGACGGCAGGTCGAGGTCGTGATCAGGCCGGCGGCACGCACGAGCCGGACCGTATCGAGCGGTATGACCCAGGGCCGCGCCTGGCGGTGCAGTCGCAGGCCGGGCCGGGCGGCGTCGAGGAGGAAAAGCAGGTTGTACGAGCAGTTCTCGTCGAAGAAGAAGTAGCGCGAGGCGGTGTTGCGGATCTCCCAGACGTGCAGCATCAGGCGCCGCACCTCGGCCGGCGTCAGGTCGAGGCCGTACTCCCAGATGTCGCGCTGGTCGATGGCGTTGTACTGCTCGACCTTGGCGTAGTAGGGCACCACCGTGTAGAGCCCGTCGTAGAGACCGAAGATGCCCTTGAAGGCGAAGACGATGCCGTTGGTATCCCGGACATCGGCGGCGTAGTTGATGGCGTGGTCCAGGAGACGGCTGTCGAACTGGCTCTTGATGCAGAGCAGGGTATGGCCGAACATCGAGCCCGGGCTGTTCATGTAGGCGCTGGGGAAGATCAGCGCGAGGTCCTTCGGCTGGATGCGCTCCAGGACCTTCTCGACCTCGGCGCAGTGCGGCACCGGCAGGCTCTGGCGCGGCAGGTCGAGCTGTTCGACGAGCCACTCGAGGCGGGCCGGGAAGCGTTCCGCGGCGTGGGGCTCGCCCGGCACGGGCGCGGCCCAGAGGGCGCTCAGGGTCGCCTGCAACTCGGCGCGTGGGTCGCGTTTGCCGTCGGGGTGCAGGAAGAAGGCGGGGTCATCGATCAGACTGCGCCAGCCGGTGAGGCCAGGCCGGCAGTGCAGGAGGACGCGCCAGTAGGGATCCTCGGCCAGGCGCAGGGCCTCGGCGCGGGCCTGGGCCGCGGCCAGGGCCGGCGGCACGGCCGGCGGCAGAGTCTGAGGGACCGGCGCAACGCCGTCAACAGCCAGGGCGGCGGCTGTGCAGGCCAGAACGAGGGCCGCGACCCGATGGGCCGCGGCCCTCCAAGCCCACCTCAGGCAGGCGCAGGCGCTGAACTCAGGACTGCGACAGGTCGCGGAGGGCGCTGAGCACATCCAGGTGGGTCACCTTCTCCGAGCCGTAGATGGTGGCGAAGTTCTCACGGGCGCGCTGGCAGAACGACGCCTGGTTCTCGGCCGGGATGTCGAGCAGCTCGACGACCGTGCTGAGGTACTCGCCCTCGCCGACGGCGATGTCCTGGGCCAGGGTGTCCATGTTGTTGGCGACGAAGATCTTCAGGGTCTCGGTCCGGACCAGGGTCGAGGGCTGCTCGGCGCCGAGGGTACCGGAGGAGATGGCGAAGGTCTGGTTGCCGAAGGTGCCGTTGGTGGTAGCGGCGCAGATCTGCGAGAGCAGGCCTTCCTGGCCGTTGAAGATGATGGTTCCGACGCCGATGCCGACGTTGTTGCGCGGGGTGGCGTCGTAGACGATGGGCTGCGACTGCGCGTAGGTGACGGCCGTGACGAGGATGGCGGCCATGGCCAATGCAAGACGTTTCATCGGAGACTCCTTTCCAGAGGGGACAGTGCTGACATGACGGACGATGACAGATCCACAGGTCTCAGGAGATGGTCGGGTGATCCTGCCTCCTTTCCTCCGGGGTGTCGTCGTTCTACCGCGGTCGGCCCCGCGTCCAGGGCGCGACTCCTATAGGAATGTGCCCGGGCGCCGGGCGTCTGTCAAGCCCAGAACGCAACGACAAGGCGCTTTCCGGGCCGGCGGACGAGGCGTTCGGGGGAAGCTGCGACGGTCCCGCGGCCGGGGTGGGCCGGGAAGGTCTGTTGCCGGCAGCCCCAGGCCGGCCGGTCTCGCGGCCGGGGGGTCAGGATGGCCTCGCGGCCCGGAACGGCTTGCCGGAGGGCGCCCAGAGCCGTTCCGGTCCCAGGCCGAGGCGCGTGACGCCGAGACGGGCGCCCTCCGCCAGGATGGCGGGGATGGCCATGGTCTCGTTGGCGCAGCGCAGGTAGGTGGTGTGGATGTGGAAGTCGAAGCGCGTGTCCATGGCTGCCTCCCGTTGTGGCTGGTGCGGTCTCCATGTGCCGTCGCCGGTCGGGCGCGGCCGGCTCGGCGGGTTGATCAGGGCGCGGCGGCGGCGGGTGCGGTCTTGCGGCGCACGCCGAACATCACCGGGATCGGGCGAGGCCGGCCGCCGGAGGGTCGGTTGATGGGCCGCAGGGCGGTGGCGCCGTCCGGGTCGGTCGTGCGTGCCACCAGGATGCTGCTGCCGCCGCCGTCGAGGTTGACGGCGTAGTGGCAGCCGAGCTGGCGCATGAAGGCGGCCGATTCGGTGAGGGAGACGCCCTCGCTGTAGCCCTTCTGGCGGCCGTCGGCGACGACCATGAAGAGGTAGCGTCCGTCGGCACTGCTGCCGAGGAGGGTCCTGGGGTGGAGCTGGGTATCGGGCCGGGCCACGACCTGGCCATCCTGGATGAGGTGGTCGATCCAGGCCGAGACCCCATGGCGGACCTGGGTCGTCTCCGGCGCCATGCCGGCGGCGGGCCGTCCGGTGTGGTCGACCCAGAAGCTGGCCAGCTTGCCATCCGGGGGGCTGCGCAGGACGCCGTTGCAGGCGGCCAGGCCGGCGATATCCACGAGCTTGCCGGCGTACCAGCCGCGCCGGCGTTCGGCCTCGTCGGCACCGGGGAGGTGCCGGAAGGCGTTGGCGTTCACGGCGGCCACGGCGCCCAGGCGCTCGGCCAGGCTCAGCGGCGACTCGAGCTTTGCCTCGGCCGGGCCCTCGCCGTCGGGGTCGTCGCCGAGGAGAGTGAAGACCTCGACATCGGGGTGGTGCAGGTCGACGCGCAGGACGTAGAAGGCGACCGGTCGGGGTGTCTGCCAGGTCTCGGGCCAGCACAGGAGCGGCGGCAGGTCAGCGGCCTCGGCCAGTGGTGCGGCCTCGAGGCGTGTGACGGCCTCGGCGGCGGCCAGGGCGGTGCAGCGCAGGCCGAGGGTCAGCGTGGCCAGGGCGGCGATGCGGAGGGCAGGGCGCATGGTTCGGATCCTCCCGTGTTGGCTCGCGGCGGCGGCAACGTTGCCGGCGCGGGCTGGCCACAATCTAGCCTGGATCCTCCGCGGCGCCCGTCTCGGCGCGCCGGCGGGGCGGTTTGGCCAGTGTCCTGCGGTGGTGCTATAGTGTCCCGAAGCGCGGCGCCCGTACAGGGCGGCGGCAGTGAGGCGAGGCTGGTGTGGGCAAGAGTCTGAACATCCTGGTGCTGAACGGTCCGAACCTGGGCCTTCTCGGTCGGCGTTCGCCGGAGATCTACGGACGGCGCAGCCTGGCGGATGTCGAGGCGATGCTGCGGCAGGCGGCCGTCGAGCTGGACTGCACGGTGGACTGCCGTCAGAGCGACGTCGAGGGCGAACTGGTGGGCTGGATCGGCGCGGCCATGGCGGTTCGCGACGGGCTGATTCTGAACGCCGGCGCTTACACGCACACCAGCATCGCCCTGCGCGACGCGATCGCCGGCACCGGCCTGCCGGCGGTTGAGGTGCACATCAGCAACATCCACGCCCGCGAGGAATTTCGGCGGGTCTCGATGACGGCGCCGGTGTGCATCGGGCAGATCTGCGGCTTCGGCGTCGACGGCTATGCCCTGGCCCTGCGTGCTCTGGTCGGATGGCTGCGGAGCCGCGCCTGAAACCCTGGTGTTTAAGGAAAGAGTGAGTCCTATGGACAATCGCAGGATAGCGCAGTTGGCCCAGGTGATGAGTGCGCACGACCTCACCGAGCTGTCGGTGGAGACGGCCGATGTGAAGCTGGTGATGCGTCGGGGCCGGGTCGCTGAGGCGGTCGTCGCCGCGGCGGCGCCGGCGGTCATGGCGATGCCGGCCGTCGGGGTTCCGGCGCCGGCGGCCGCCGCAGCGGCGCCGGCTACGCCGGCCGCCGCCATTACCTCACCGATCGTCGGGACCTTCTACCTGGCCCCGTCGCCCGATGCGCAGCCCTTCGTCAAGCCCGGCGACAAGGTCGGCCCCGAGACGGTGGTGTGCATCGTCGAGGCGATGAAGGTGATGAACGAGGTCAAGGCCGAGGTCAGCGGTGTGATTCGCCGGGTTCTGGTCGAGAATGGCACTCCGGTCGAATTTGGTCAGCCGCTCTTCGAGATTGATCCGGCCTGAGCGGATCCCAGCTGACGGGGCCGGCGGCTCCGCGGCTCGGGGGATAACGGTGGGCTGCGGCGCGGGTCGGCTGAGTGGGCCGCGCGTGTGGCGTGACGGGACTGCAAATGCGGTGGCCGAGCCTCGGCGTCTATGGCGCCGTGGCCCGGCCCTCAATGTCGTGTGGGGCGTCGCTCTATGTTCTCTCGTATTCTCATAGCCAACCGCGGTGAGATTGCCCTGCGGGTGGTGCGGGCCTGCCGTGAGCTGGGCATCAGCAGCGTGGTGGTCTACTCGGAAGCTGACGAGCGGACGCTGGCGGTGCAGGCGGCCGACGAGGCGGTGTGCATCGGCCCGGGTCCGGCCCGCGAGAGCTACCTGCGCATCGACCGGATCATTGCCGCGGCGGAGATCTGCGATGTCGATGCCATCCACCCGGGCTACGGCTTCCTGGCCGAGAACGCGCACTTCGCCGAGGTCTGCGACCGCTGCAACATCACCTTCATCGGGCCGAGTCCCGAGGCCATGCGGCGCATGGGCGACAAGGCCGAGGCGCGCAAGACGATGATGGCGGCGGGGGTGCCGGTGACGCCGGGCAGCGCGGGCGTGCTGACGAGCGAGGAGGAGGCCCTTCGTCTGGCGCACGAGATGGAGTACCCGGTGATCATCAAGGCGGTGGCGGGCGGCGGCGGCCGCGGCATGCGCGTGGTGCACAATGACGGCAGCCTGGTGCGCAGCATCCATGCCGCCCGCAACGAAGCCGAGCAGGCCTTCGGCAATGGCGATGTGTATATGGAGAAGTACATCGTCACGCCGCGCCACGTCGAGTTCCAGGTCCTGGCCGACCGCCATGGCCACGTCATCCATCTCGGCGAGCGCGACTGCAGCCTGCAGCGTCGGCACCAGAAGCTCATCGAGGAGTCGCCCTGTCCGATTCTCGACGAGGATCTTCGGCAGGCCATGGGGCGGGCCGCGGTCGAGGCGGCGCGGGCGGTCGGCTACGCCACGGCCGGCACCGTCGAGTTCCTGGTCGGCGCCGACCGCCGCTACTACTTCATGGAGATGAACACCCGCATCCAGGTCGAGCACCCGGTGACCGAGATGGTGACCGGCATCGACCTGATCAAGGAGCAGATCCGCTGCGCCGCCGGCGAGCCGCTGCGTTTCCGTCAGGAGGACATCCAGTTGCGCGGCCATGCCATCGAGGTGCGCATCAACGCCGAGAACCCGGCGCGGAACTTCGCACCGAGCCCCGGCCGCATCGAGCTGTACAACCCGCCGGGCGGTCCCGGCGTGCGGGTTGACTCTCATGCCTATGCCGGCTATGTCATTCCGCCCCACTACGACAGCATGATCGGCAAGCTGATCGTGCATGGCGAGGACCGCCAGGAGGCCATGGCGCGCTGTGTGAGGGCCCTGCAGGAGTTCTCCATCGAGGGGGTGTCGACCACCATCGACTTTGCGATTCATCTCCTGCATCACGACGGCGTACGGCGCGGCGAGTACCACACCAGCTATATTGAGAAGTTGCTCGAGGCAGAGCCGCTCTGACCGGTCTGGGCGGTCCCGGGCTGAAGATAAGGAGGCACGAAGATGAACGGCGGGCGTATGGCGGATGCACAGAGCCTGGACGATGCCGAGCACCTTCGTTCTCACGTTCTGGGCGAGAGCGAGCTGTCCATGGACGAGGAGACCGACGGCGGCACCATCAAGATCAGCGAGAATGTCATCGCGGCGGTCGTGCGCAAGTACTGCCTCGAGATCGACGGGGTGGTACGCTTTGCCAGCGGCAGCATCGTCGGCGGTATCGCCGGGATGATCGCCAAGCGCAACTACGAGAGCAGCATGGTCATCGATCTGGCCGATGACGCGGTGAACATCTCCGTGACCCTGGTCTTCCGTTTCGGGGTGCACATCCCGGATGTGGCCCAGGCGGTTCAGGAGGTGGTCCGCACGCGTGTTGAGGCGCTCACCGGCAAGCGTGTGCAGCGTGTCAACGTCCTGGTCCACGACCTGGAGGACCCGGTTCCGCTGCGGCGCGGCGAGGACTCGAGCGGGCGCTGACGGGGTCGGTCGGTCGCGGTCCCTTTTCGGGGGCAAGGAGGCAACTCATGCTGGGCATGGCGCGTATCGACGGCTGGCTGCAGGCCCTGTCGAGCTTCTGGTGGACCCGCGAGTTCAGTGCCGGTGTGACGTGTGGTCTGGAACTCGGTTTTGTCCTGGTCCTGGTCGCTCTGGGGCTCGTCTGGGCGTTGGGGCGTCGTCGGCGTCAGTGTCGGTTTCTGCGTCTGGAGGCCGAGGGGGGCAGTCTGACGGTGACGGCGCAGGCGCTGCGCGAGTTCCTGCAGCGCATCGTTGCCGACTTCCGTGAGATCGAGCTGCTGGGCGTGTCGCTGGAGCGCCGTCGGCTCCTCACCGACATTCGTCTGAAAGTGAATGCCGTGCCGCTGGCGAGTCTGCGGCAGATCAAGGACAGCCTCAAGGAGCGGGTGCGGGCTGAGATCGGCGACAAACTCGGCCTCGATGAGCTGCTGGGTGAGGTGCACATCGACGTCGTGCACTACTCGGCCGACGAGGCCCGCATCGCCCGCCGCATGGCCAAGACGCGTCGCGGCGGCGGCGAGGCGGCGCCGCGCCGGACGGCGGTGGTCAGCGCCCCGTATCACAGCGCCGCCGGCTACATGCCGCCGGGCGCCCACGAGAGCAGCCCCTGAAGGGGCGCCGCCGGCGCAATGACAGCGCTGCTGACGGGTCGCCGACGCGGGGCGCCGCCGAGGACACCGGGAACGATTGACGGCCTCGTCGGGTGGAGCGCGAGTGTCCACAGACGCGGACGCGTCCACGAGCCGGGCCGGCGTCGGCAGCGCCGCACCCCGATCTTTCGAACGAGCCGGGTCGACGGCGCGCATCATGGGGATCCACGGCGCCGTCCGCGGACCTCACGGGCACCGCCGGTGCCCGGGAAGCGAGTGGCTCAGAACGCCGGGGGGTGGCACGGCGAACCACGCGGCGCCGGCGGGAGGCTCCGACCCGCGGATGGGCGGGGCCCGAATGCCCCGCCGTCGGCTGCCGGCCGGGAGGGCCCCTCAGGACTGGCTCAGGAAGTCGTGACGCTCGGCATCCATGACCAGGCGCGTGACGTCCTGAGGCGTAGCGGCTACCTTGCAGCCGGTGACGAAATCGGGATGGCGCAGCAGACGCGCCAGGCAGCCCATGAGGTGCAGATGCAGCTCGATGTTCTGCGAGCACATCAGGAAGAAGAGATGGACCGGCTTGCCGTCGGCCGCGCCGAAATCGACGCCCTGAGCCGAGCGGCCGAAGACCACGACCGCCGGCGCCCGCAGGGTCGCCACCGGGTCGCGCGGATGCGGAATCGCCACGCCGTTGCCGATGCCCGTGCTCAGGAGCTCTTCGCGGGCCTGGCACTTGGTGCGCAGGTCCTTGACGTCGAGCAGCACCGGGTTGAGCAGACGCGGATTGGTCAGCTCCTCGATCACGCCGGCCACGTCCCGCGCCGTCACGTCCATGACCATGCGCGTGTCGCTCATCACGCGGCTCAGCGGAATGCCGATGTGCGAACGGCTCAGCATCGCCATCGAGATGTCTTCCTCGTCACCCTCGAGGGGCGTGGCCTCGGTCGGGAAGAACAGGCCGTCGATCTGGCTGCTGTTGAAGCGCCACTGACCGCCGATCTTCGCGCCCTTCAACTGCCCGCTCTTCAACATCCGCAGAATCGTGCGCTCGTTGACGCGCAGCATCTGCGCCAGCTCCCGGAGGGTCAGAATCATGGTAACGGTGCTCCTCTGCTGTGCCGCACTGACCGTCGGCGACTAGAATGACAACAACAGACAGAAATGTACTCTGCGATCTGTTGCAGGACAATAAGGCCATGCTGGTCACCTGTCAACTCCGGGGCGCGATAAATCCGTCGTGGCGGCGGGTTTGGGTGTGTTTCGGGGCGCTGCGGCGGCTGGTGCTCGGTCTGGTGTGTGTGGGCGTGTGGCTGTCGGCCGGGGCGGAGCCGATCCCGCTGTACAACGGCCAGACGCTGCATCTGGAGGTGGTGGAGTCCGGGTCCTCGGGCCTGGTGGTGCGCGATTCGAGCGGCGGGCTGCTGCGTCTGCGCTGGGATCAGGTCGACCGCTCGTATCCACGTCATCCCATGCATGGCCGGAAGTACAGCTATGAAGAGGGCGGCGCCGCGGCCTCGTCGCCGGCGGTCACGGGCGCCGCCGCGGCGTGGCGTCGTCACGCTCTGGGCTCGGGTTTCACCTGGTGCCTGCTGGCCGGCTTTGTCATGCTGTGGCTCTGGGCCCTGAGCGTGTGGTGTCTGGGTGTCAGCGGCATCTACCCGAGCCCTCGTCAGCGCTGGGTGAACCTGGCGGCGCTGGTGGCCGGCCCCTTCCTGGCGGTGCCCCTGGTGCTGCGCCATCGCGGCTGGTCCGGGCTGCTGGGGCGCGAGCGGCCGCCGACGCTGCCCTCGGCGGCTGGCGGTCCGTCGTGCCGCTTCTTCACCTGGGACAACGAGCCGCTGGTGCCGAGTTCGAACCGGCGTTTCGCCTCGGGTCTGGCCCTGGCCGAGCTGATCATGTCACGGGCGGTCAAGGCCGGTGCCAGCGATGTGCATTTCGACGTGGCCCCGGAGGGCGTCCGGGTGGTCCTGCGCGTTGACGGCATGCTGCGCCAGCCCGAGTTCCTCGAGGCGGGCCTGGGACGCAAGGCCATGACCGCGATCAAGATGGCCGCCGGGATGGACCTCGGCCGCCTGCACGATGCCCAGGACGGCGCCTGCCACCTCGAGGCGGCGCAGGAACGCTACGACCTGCGCGTGGCGCGCGCCTGGGCCGTCAATGGCGAGACCCTCGTCGTGCGGCTGCTGCGCACGCAGGGCCTCGGCGACAGCCTGACCGACCTCGGCATGCCCGAACGCCTCGCCGGCGCAGCGCAGCAGCTCGCCGAGGAATCGGCCGGCCTGATCATCGTCTGCGGCCCGACCGGCTCGGGCAAGACCTCCACCATCTACGCCCTGCTGCGACGCCTGCAGGGCACCGGCAGGAACATCCTGACCATCGAGGACCCGGTCGAGTACCGCCTGGAGCACGCCACCCAGATCAGCCTCAATGCTGCCCTGGGGTCGACCTTCGCCAGCGTCCTGAAGGCATCGATGCGGCACGACCCCGATGTGATCCTGGTCGGCGAGATCCGCGATCAGGAGGCGATGAATGTCGCCTTCCAGGCGGCCCTCACCGGCCACCTGGTCTTCACGACCATCCACGCGACCTCGGTGCTGGCGGCCTTCGGACGGCTCCAGGAACTCGGCCTGAGCGCCTACATGATCAACACCGGCCTCAAGGCCATCCTCTGCCAGCGCCTGGTGCGGCGGCTCTGCCCGGACTGCCGCGAGGCCTACGTCCCCGACGCGGCCGAGCGGCGCTTCTGGGGCCTCGACCCGGATCCCGCTGTCAGCCCGGGCGTGTTCTACCGGCCAGTCGGGTGCCGGCTGTGTGAGCAGACCGGCTGGCGCGGCCGGCGCGGCATCTACCGCATGTTGATGATGGACAATGCCGTGCGCGCGGTGGTGCGCGACGACATGGCCACCGGCGACCTGCAGGAGGCCGTCGAGGCCGTGGTCCTGGGCACGGTGCGCGGCTATGTCGACGACCTCCTGTGGAATGGCACCACCTCGTCGGACGAGCTTCGCAGGACCCTCGACATGTTCGACTTCGGGAAGGTTCTGAGCCATGGCCATGCGCGTTGAGCTGATCCTGGCGGGGGCGCTGCTGCTGTCGGTGGCCCTGACCGTGAAGGCGGTGTGGGACTGGCGGCCGCTGCCGCGGCTGGCCCTGTCGCTGAATCTCCTCCTGGCGGCGCTGGCCGGTTTTCATCTCTGGCCGGTGGTGCACGGCCTGGCCGCGGCGCCGGGGCTGCTCTGGAGCGGCTTTCCGGTGGACGCCGCGGCCTACTGGGTCGGGCTGCTGGCGGCGGTCCTGCCGGGCTGTCTGCTGAGTCGTCATACCCTGCGCGATGCCTAGGTCGAGTTCCCGCCCTTCGTGGACCGCCTCAGCGGGGTGCTCTGCACGGTCCTGCTGATCTGGCTGCTGTCCGGGCTGATCCTGATGACGGCGGCGCTGATGCCGGGCTCTGCGGGAGTGCCGCTGTCGAACCGTGGCGGTGTCCGGCACTGGCAGCACGTCATGGTGCGCACGCCGGTGGAGTTCTACCTGCGCACCGCCGCCGCCTGCAGCGGCGATTCGCGCTCGGAGCTACGCTCGACGCGCCTGCCGATCGCGCTGCGCCGGCAGCTCACGGCCGCTGCCATGCCGCGGTAGTGCGATGCGGCCCGTTCAGGCGCGTGCGGGTTCCGGCGCGCCGGCCGGCGCCCCGAGCGGCCAGCGCCGCAGGGTGCTGTAGCGCGGTCCGGCCGGCGTCAGAGTGCTGGCGACGAGGCTCACCTGCTCGACTGCCAGCGTCCCGAGATCGGCGTAGCTCGGGCGCTGGAGGGCGTCCAGGGCCGCCGCCGCGGGCCGGCCGGGGCGGCGCACGCGGCCGAGGGTGAGGTGAGGCGTGAAAGGCCGGTCGTCGCCGGCGAAGCCGGCTCGGGCGGCACTCCGGCGGAGGTCGTCGGCCAGCCGACCGAGGGCACCGCCGTCATCGAGGCCGACCCAGAGCACCGCCGGCCGCCGCGCGTCCGGGAAGACGCCGACACCGCCGAGGCGGCAGACGCGGGCAGCGTGGCCGCGGCAGGCCTGGCCGATGGCCTCGTCAAGCTCGCCGCGGCGCTCCAGCGGGGTGTCGCCGAGGAAGAGCAGGGTCACATGCAGGGCCTCGGGCTGCACCCAGCAGGTGCCGGGCCAGGCCTGGCGCAGGAGCCGCAGCCGTCGGTCGAGGCCGTGGCACAGGTCCTCAGGAAGCTCGATGGCGACGAAGAGCCTGGCGATGTCCATGGCAGTCTCCGACTTCCGACCTCCGCCGTCATGGGCCTGCGGGCAGAGCCATCGCCGGGGCCTGCCCGAGGGCACCCAGCCTTGCCCTTCCGGGGCGCCGTGGACGGCGCCCCGGAGGTCCACCGGCGGCGCCGTGGACCTGCGTGCGACACGGCGGCGGGGTGCTGCAGCGTCCTCAGGCCAGGTCGTCGAGAATGCGCTGCTGGCGGCTGATCGACTCCTCGTGGATGGCCCGGAAGACGACGTCGAGGAAACCCTCGCTGAGGCCGCGCTCGGCGCCGCGCTGGTGCACCCGGCGGACGATCTCGTCCCAGCGGCCGGCCTGCAGGACGGTGATGCCGTTGGCCTTCTTGATGCGGCCGATCTGGGCGACGATATCCATGCGCCGTGCCAGGGCGTTGAGCAGGTCGTTGTCGAGCTGGTCGATGGCCTCGCGCAGCTCGCTGAGCTGGCGCTGGTAGTCCGAGTCGGCGCTGGTGGCTTCGCGGCGGACGAGGGCGTGGAGGATGTCGCCGAGCTGTTCGGGGGTGACCTGCTGGCTGGCGTCGCTCCAGGCCTGGTCGGGCTGGCAGTGCGTCTCGATCATCAGGCCATGGAAGTCGAGATTGACGGCGCGCTGGGCCAGGTCGCGGATGAGGTCGCGCCGGCCGGCGATGTGGCTGGGGTCGCAGAACATCGGCAGCTCCGGCTGACGGCGGCGGACCTCGATCGGGATCTGCCACTGCGGCTCGTTGCGCAGCTCCGACTTCTCGGCGCTGGAGAAGCCGCGGTGCAGCGCCGCCAGGCGGGTGAGGCCGGCCTTGTTCAGGCGCTCCACCGCGCCCAGCCAGAGATCGACGTCGGGGTTGACCGGGTTCTTGACCAGGACCGGGATGTCGACCCCCTCGAGGGCATCGGCGATCTCCTGGATCGCGAAGGGATTGACGCTGGTACGGGCGCCGATCCAGAGGATGTCGATGCCGGCTTTGAGGGCTTCGTAGACGTGCTTGACATTGGCGACCTCGGTGGCGGTGCGCATGCCGGTCTCGGCCTTGACGCGCTGCAGCCAGCGCAGGCCGATCGAGCCGACGCCCTCGAAGCTGCCCGGGCGGGTGCGCGGCTTCCAGATGCCGGCGCGGTAGATGTGGATGCCGAGGGCCTTGAGGCCGCGGGCGGTCGCCATGACCTGCTCCTCGGTCTCGGCGCTGCAGGGCCCCGCGATGACGATCGGGCGGGTGGTGTCGGGCAGGCCCCAGCCGCTCAGCGGGGCGAGGTTCAGTGTACTGCTCATGTGGCGTGCTCTCCCGGGGAAACTGTCCTGTCTGCCGCTCCCGGCGTCAGCCGTTGAGGACGCGGCGGATGTGGTTGGCTTCGCTGATCAGTTGGTGCAGGCCCTCGTGGTCGCCTTCGGCAATCAGCCGCCGGAACTCCTGGAGCCTGTCGTTGTAGGCATCGAGGACGCTGACGAGATTCTCGCGGTTGTGCTGGAAGATCGGCGTCCACATGTCGGCCGAGCTCTTGGCCAGACGCGCCGTCGAGCTGAAGCCGCCGCTCGCCAGGTCGAAGATCGCCTTCTCGTCGCGCTCCTTGTCGAGCACCGTCAGGGCCAGTGTGAAGCTGATGACGTGCGAGACGTGCGAGACGTAGGCGACGTGCATGTCATGGCGCTGCGCCTGCATGTGAACCATGCGCATGTTCAGCGTCGCGTAGAGCCGCTCGACGCAGGCGACGGCGTCGTCGTCGCTCTGCTCGCGGTCGCAGATGATCGCCGCCTTGCTGTCGAAGAGCCCCGAGAGCGCCGCCCATGGCCCCGAGAACTCGGTGCCGGCCATCGGGTGCGACGGCACGAAGCGCCGCCGGTGCGGGTGCTGGCGGATGCGCTCGACGATGACCCGCTTGGTCGAGGCGACGTCGCAGACCACCTGGCGGTCATGGACACGGTCCATGACCTCGGGCAGGATCGCCAGGGTGGCATCCACCGGCACAGCCAGGAGCACCAGATCGGCGCGCGCCTGGGCCGCCGCCAGGTCGGCCACCTCGTCGACCAGGCCCAGGCGCAGGGCCGTGGCCTGATGCAGGGGGTCGCGGTCGACGCCGATGATCTGCCGGGCAAAGCCGCGGCGGCGAAGGTCGATGGCCATCGAGCCGCCGATCAGGCCCAGGCCGACGACGGCCAGGGTCAGCCCGCCGGGGGCCTTGTCAACAGCAGATGGCGTGGGGTTGCCTGCGTTCTTGGACATGGTCTCAACAGGGCTCTGCGGTCCCTGCCTCCTTCGTCGATTCCGGGGTTTCACTCTGCAGCGTTGCGAACGACGTCCGGCCCTGCCGGTACTCGCCCAGGACCTCGAAGATGTCGGTCAGGGGGCGGATCGCCGACAGGGCCTGACGGTATCGCACGAAGTCGGCGAAACAGACATCGACATAGAAGAGGTACTGCCACTCGCGGCCGATGATGGGCAGGCTCTGAATCTTGCTGAGGTTCATGCCGTAGAAGGCCAGCACGCTGAGCACCTGCGACAGGCAGCCGACCTGGTGCTGCAGGGAGAAGCAGATGCTGGCCTTGTCGACATCGCGGCCGGCGACGGCGTTGAGCTCATCCGTGAGGATCAGGAAGCGCGTGTAGTTGGCCTTGTTCGACTCGATCTCGGCGGCCAGGACCTCGAGGCCGTAGAGCTCGGCGGCACGGGCGCTGGCAATGGCGCCGATGCCGGTCAGGCGCTGCTCGGCGATGCGCTGCGCGCAGGTGGCCGTGTCGCCGGCCGCGACGAGCTTGACCTCGGGCAGGCGCCGGAAGAAGGTCCGGCACTGGCTGATCGCCATCGGGTGCGAGTAGACCTCGCGGATGTCCTCAACGCGCTGACCCGGCAGGGCCACCAGGTTGTGCACGATGCGCAGGTAGGTCTCGCCCACCACCTTCAGCGTCGACTCGCGCAGCAGGGCGTAGTTCGGCAGGATGCTGCCGGCGACCGTATTCTCGATCGCCATGACGGCGTAGTCCGCATCCCGGCGCGCCAGGGCCGCAAAGACCTCGTCAAAGGTCTCCGTCGAGACGATCCGTGGGCTCTGCTCGAAGTAGTTCGCCGCGGCCATCTCGTGGAACGACCCGGCGATGCCCTGGATGGCAACCCGGACAGGCGCGTTACTCATGGAACCACACTCCCGTTAACACAAAAAACCGGCCCCGATTGTCGAGGCCGGTTGTCACTCAGCGTCACCGCAGGCAGACGCAACCGCGCCTCAGCCGCTAAAGCGGAAGGCGTAGCTGGTGCCGTAATAGCGCAGAGCCGTCATCGTGATCATCGTATCCAACGCCACACCGGACCGGATCGCCCGGCGCGACGCCCAAAGAACACTACTGTCGGCACTATAGGCCGGTGTCACGCACCTGTCAAGCCGCCTGCGCCGTTGCGGGCATCCTGGAGGGATGCCGGATCGTAGCCGGGGGTCGCGCG
>JAAYZO010000561.1 GCA_012514865.1 Lentisphaerota bacterium
AGGGCCTCGCCCTCGGCGGATTCGTAGGCCGCCACCAGCATCTCGTCGGCCGTGCCGTCGCCCAGACGGCACACCGCGAACTCCACCGCCTCGCGGACATCCTGGTCGCCGTAGAGGACCATATGCGGCCCGCCAAAGCCGAACTCGATCGCGGCCAGATTGCCGGGGGTGTTGGCGTAGCTGTGCGGGAAGATCAGCGGGCTGGCCAGGCGCGGGCCTTTCTGCAGGAGCTGCTCGGTGAAGCGGTATCCCGAAAGGGTCGACCCGCAACGGGTGATGGTGCTGATGCCGGAACGCTCCCGCAGCCCCGCGGCGGCCGACCGCGACTCGCCCATGGCCAGAGCGCAGGCCGCCAGACAGAACGACCCGGCCGGGTCGAGGTAGCCCTTGACCGAGGTCAGGTAGTCCTTGGCGCTGAAGCCCGCCAGGGCGGCATTGTCCTCCGGCTGCCAGCGCCACGACGCGGCCAGCGCTTTGAAGCCGTCACCGGCGCCGGTGCCGGCCGGCAGGACCCACCCGATGCCGGCGATGTCGAGCATGCACGAGCCCACAGCCAGAGCCCTCCCCTAGGCCGATGCGGCCAGCAGCACGACGCTGCTGTTGTTGCCGCCGATGCCGGCCGAGTTGGTGATGGCGCAGCGCACCTTCCGCACCCGCGCCGTGCCCGGAATGCAGTCCACCGGGCACTCGGGGTCCGGCGTGACGTGATGCACCGTCGGCGGAATGACGCCGCCGCGGATGACCTGCAGGGTGACAATCGCCTCGGCCAGGCCGGCCGCGCCCATCAGGTGGCCGAGCTGCGACTTGTGCGCCGCGACGGTCAGGCCGGCGAGGCGATCGCCGAAGAGGTTCCGCAGCGCCCCCGCCTCGGTGACGTCGTTGGCCTTGGTGCTCGTCGCGTGAGCGCAGATGTGATCGACGTCCGCCGGGGTCAGCCCGGCGTCGGCCAGCGCCGCCGCCATCACTCGCCGCGAGCCCTCGGCGTCCTTCGGCGGCGCTGTCATGTGGAAGGCGTTGTTGTTGGTGGCCGCGCCGGCCAGCCAGCCCAGCACCGGCGCCGTCGACGCCCGCGGGCTCTCCAGGAGCATCGCCGCCGCGCCTTCGCTGAAGATCGTGCCGGAGCGCTCACGGTCGAACGGCCGCATGCAGTCCGTGGTGATGGTGCGGAGGTTGGTCAGGCCGCACCAGCAGAACTCGGTGATGAGGTCATAGCCGATCGCCAGGACACGGTCGGCGCGGCCCTGCCGAATCAGGTCGGCCGCGGCCGCCAGCGCCGCCGCACCGGAGCCGCACGAGAGGCTGAGCTGCAGACGCGGCCCCCCACAGCCCAGCCACGCGGCCATGGCACCACAGAAGCCGTCAAACCGCGCGAAGGTCGACGCGTCCATGCTGCCGACATCGACACGCTCACGCCAACACCACTCCAGGGCCTCCATCGGGCCAAAGTTGGTCGCCAGGACCAGCCCCATGCGGGCATCCGAAGCGCCCGGCGCACGGCCCGCCTGACGCAACGCCTCGCGACCGGCATCCTTCACCAACGCCCCGGCGAGGTCGTCATCCGGAAACTCGGCGCGCAGGCGGTCCTCGACCGCCGACGGGATCTGCCCGGCCTGGCCCTGCGGATAGGCCTCCGCCGGAAACCGGTCGATCGGCCGTATGCCGCACTCGCCGGCACAGAGCCGCCGGTAGACCTCGTCACTGCCCGAGCCCAGACAGCACACCAGGCCGCTGCCCGTGATCGCAAGGCGTTCCTGACTCATGCGTGGGGGCTCCTGATCGCGCGCCATCCATGCCTGCACCGGCCACACCCGACGCGCCCCGGCGCGGCCTCGTCCATCCATGGACACAACGCCGCCGCCACGGCCGCTATTGGCCGCCGGAGGCGCTCCGGTTGACAGGCCGCGGCCGGGGCCTAAGCTATATCCAGGCCCCACGAGGGACCCTGGGTCGCTACGGGACGCCGGTCGCGAGAAACCTGAGGAGCTCTGCCATGTACCGCATCGGACGTGAAGAGGTCGACGCCATCAGCGAGGTGCTCCTCAGCGGCAAGGTCTTCCGCTATGGCATCGGCAGCGCCTGCACGCGCTTCGAGGAGCGCTACGCCAAGTACCTCGGCATCAAGCATGTGATGATGACCTCCAGCGGCACCACGGCCCTGACCGCCGCCTTGGTCGGTCAGCGCATCGGCCCCGGCGACGAGGTCCTGGTGCCGGCCTGCACCTACATCGCCACCGCCATCGCCGTGGTCGCGGCCGGCGCCATCCCCGTCATCGTCGACATCGACGAGTCCCTGACCCTCGACCCGCGCGCCGTCGAAGCCGCCATCGGCCCGCGCACCCGCGCCATGATACCCGTCCACATGTGGGGCCTCGTCTGCGATATGGACCGCCTCATGGCCATCGCCCGCCGCCACAGACTCGCCGTGGTCGAAGACGCCTGCCAGTGCGTCGGCGGCGGCTACAAGGGCCGCAAGGTCGGATCCATCGGCCACGCGGCCGGCTTCAGCTTCAACTACTACAAGAACATGACCTGCGGCGAGGGCGGCGCGGCCGTCACCAACGACGATGCCGCCGTCCCCCGCATGGGCTGCATGGTCGACTGCTGCAAGTTCTACTGGACCGACCGGAAGACCGACGAGAGCCTTTTCATCAGCAACGGCGCCCGCGCCTCCGAACTCGAGGGCGCGATCCTGAACATCCAGCTCGACCGGATCGACGGCATGCTCGACATCATGCGCGGCTACAAGAAGCGCGTCCTCGCAGCCGTGGCCGACACCGGCCTGCGGCCGATCCAGGCCAACAGCCTCGACTGCGAGGCGGGCACCCACGTCATGTTCGTGCTCCCCACCGAGGCCCAGGCCAGCCAGTTCCAGCAGATCACCGGCAGCGGCATCGCGGGCAAGACCGGTCGCCACGTCTACACCGAGTGGGATCCCATCTTCGAGCACCGCGGCGCCCCCTACGAGGCCATGAATCCCTACGCCATGGAAGCCAACCGGGACTGCCGCATGGACTACCGCAAGGACATGTGCGCGCCCTCGCTCAACATCCTCAACCGCACCGCCATGTTCGGGCTCCATCCCGACCGCACCGACGCCCAGATCGACGACCTGATCGCGCGTCTGCGCAAGGGCGCGGCCCAGGTTCTCTAGGCGGCCGGAAAGGCAATCCTCCGTGCGGAAAATGACGTTCGGGCGGTACGACTACGCCGCCTTCCTGAGCTTCTTTGCCTATGCGGCCGGCTCGGTGGTGGTACCGGTGGCCCTGGTGGAGCTGGCCCGCGACATGGGCTTCGCGCTGAGCGAAGGCGGGATGGCGGCGGGCGGCGGCCTGCATGTGGCGCGCTCCATCACGCTGGTGGGGAGCATGGTCTGCTGCGGCTTCGCCGCCGGACGCTGGGGCAAGCGGCGGACGATGGGCGCCGCCGTGGTGCTGATGGGGCTCGGAATCCTGCTGTGCGCGCTGGCGCCGGGCTACGGGGTGCTCTTCCTGGCCCTGATGGTGGCGGGAGCGGGGGAAGGCGTGGTGGAAGGGCTGGCGACTCCCTTCGTGCAGGATCTCCATCCGGTCGAGCCAGGGCGCTACATCAACTTCACCCATTCCTTCTGGTCGGTGGGGGTGACGGCGACGGTGCTGGCGACGGGCGCGCTGCTGGCCACCGGCGTGCATTGGCGCCTGCCGGTCGCGGCGGTAGGGATGGTGGCACTGCTGGCGGCCGTGCTGCTCCTCCTGCCGCCGCGGGCGCACGGGCAGCAGTGCCCCGAGCATCCCGAG
>JAAYZO010000562.1 GCA_012514865.1 Lentisphaerota bacterium
ACGTGCCTCGCGTCGAAGCCCGAAGGGTGGCCTGTTCACGGGCCGCCGTGCGGCGCGTGAACAGGTCAGGCTAAGGACCAACCGGGGGAGACCCGCATGGACCGCAAGGGCGAGAACTACCTGGCGACGCTGCGGGTGCTCCAGGACGGCGACCGTCCGCAGAGCGCCGTGAAGATTGCCGGTATTCTCGCCCAGGGCGGTCTCGACCTCAGCGAGCGCACCGTACGGCTCTACCTCAATGACATGGAGGCGCGCGGCCTGGTCGAGAGCCACGGCAAGCGCGGCGCCGTCCTCACCGCCGCCGGCCGCGAGGAACTCCGCGCCTCGCGGCTCTGGCAGCGCGTCGGCTTCCTGTCTGCCAAGATCGACCAGATGACCTACGCCATGGACTTCGACCTGGCGACGCGGTCGGGCCAGGTGGTTGTCAACACCTCCCTGGTCGGCCCCGAGGAACTCCGCGCCTGCCTGGACGAGGTCAGCGCCGTCTTCGCCCGCGGCCTGGCCATGGGCACGCGCGTCTGCCTGCTGGCCCCCGGCGAGAGCATCGGCTCGACCGTGGTCCCGGCCGACTGCGTCGGCTTCTGCACGGTCTGCTCGATCACCCTCAACGGCGTCCTGCTCAAGCATGGCATCCCGACGCGGTCGCGCTTCGGCGGGCTGCTGCAGGTCTGCGGCAACCGGCCTCAGCACTTCGTCGAGATTATCGACTACGAGGGCACCAGCATCGACCCCCTGGAGATCTTCATCCGCAGCGGCATGACCGACTGCCGCGGCGCGGTGGGGGCTGACAGCGGCCGTGTCGGCGCGAGCTTCCGCGAGGTCCCGGCGGGAAGTTGCGAGGTGGTATCCATGCTGGCCGAACGTCTGGCCGAGATCGGCCTGGGCGCCTTTCTGGAGATCGGCCAGGCCGGTCGGCCGGTGCTCGATATACCGGTCAACGAAGGCCGCGCCGGAGCCATCGTTGTCGGGGGGCTGAACCCGGTGGCAGTGATCCACGAGCGCGGCTTCAGCAGCCAGTCGCGCGCGCTCTCCGGACTGCTCGAGTTCAACCGGCTGTTCAGCTACGAGGACTTGCCGCAGCGCCTGCGCTCGATCGCGGGCTGAGCGGCGGCGCTCGCGCCTCTTTCCGGGGTGGCGGGCGGGCCACAGGGGTGGATACGCCCGCGAGCCGCGGCGGCGTCGGCGGGGCGACGGCACGAGGGATCCTGCAAGCCGCGAGAGGAGATGGGGTATGGTGCGCTCTGCCTGGTGGTCGCTGGGAATGCTCCTGATCGGCTCTCTGGCGCCGGCTGGTGAGGCGGTGCCCGTGCTGGTCTACGACCTCGGCACGCCGCCCGGAACGCGCCTGGTGCGCGATCGCTCCGGCGGCGGCACCCACGCCCGCCTGCCGGCCGGCCTGGCGGCGGTGCCCAGCCCGACGGGCCAGGCGGCGCTGTTTGACGGCACCACGGCCATCACCGCGCCGCCCTCGAGCCGGCTGATCCGGCGGGAGAGCCTGACCCTCGACGTCTGGCTGCGGGTCGACGAGGTCACCCAGCAGGGCTGCGTCCTGGACAAGCAGGGCGAGGTCTACCGCCTCGCCGTCGTGCCCGAGGGCCGTTTCTACGTCGGCCTCAAGGGCGAGCGCGAGCGCGTCGACCTGTATGGCTCGGGGATGGTCCCCGGGCAGTGGCACCGCATCACGGCGACCTTCCAGCGCCCGGAGCTGCGGCTCTACCTCGACGGCCGTCTGGTCGGCGAGGAGTCGTGGGACCACGCCATCGACCCCGGCGGGGCGCTGCACCTCGGCGCCAAGGGCGGGCGCTACGACCGCTTCGTGGGTGCCATCGACCAGGTGCATCTCTATGACCAGGCCAGGGCTCCCCAGCCCGGCGACGAGACCCGGTACCTCAGCGCAGGAGGAGAGGCCGTGAAACCCAGGCTGCAGGTGAGTGAGACCGCGACCGCGGTGAGCATCGACACGGGGGCGCTGACGGCCGCGCTGAGCCGCGGGCAGGGCGCCCTGCTGGCCGTCCAGGCCGGCGAGAAGGCCCTGGTGCGGACGACGGACCGGCCGCCGGTATCCGCCTCGATCGTGCGCCTCGACGGCTACGACGGCAGCCGCGACGCGGCGCGGCCGTCCGGCGCCGCCGGTGCCCCGGTCGAGGGCCGCTGGGAGTGCCGCGCCGTGCGCCTCGAGCCGGGCGACGGCGTCGCCGCGGTCAGGGTCGAGGGCCGGCTCGGCTTCGCCGGCCAGGATGGCCACCTCGAGATCGCCCTGGACTACCGCTTCACGGCGGGCGCGCGCCGGGTCGGCGTCGACCTGGCCGTGCGGCCGGTCGGGGCCTTCAACCAGGTCTACCTGCGCCACCTGGCGATGGAGATGCCCCTGGCGCTGGACGAGCGCAAGCGCGTCGTCCTCATGGGCGACCAGGGCGTGCGCGAGGACATCCGCTACCGCTATGACTTCCATACCCATGTGCGCTTCCTGACCCAGCCCGACCGCAATACCTGGCGGTACTTCCAGGTCGACCAGGAGAGCCCGACCAGCGTCGCGCTGCGCCGCAGCGAGAGCCTGTCGACGGCGGCCCTGACCGGCTTCCGGGGCCGTCAGGCGCCGGGCTGGATGACGGCCTACGACCGCAGCGGCGGCGTGACGCTGGCCTACCGCGACCCGGCCCGCCGGGCGCCGAAGTGCCTCGAGGTCGACGCCGCCGACGGCGGCACCGGGCGCGTCTGTCTGCTGGCGCCCAGCCATCCGGCGGCGCCCCTGCAGGCCGATCTGGCGCCGGAGCTCTTCGGCGCTCCGCACCGCCTGGACTGGGTCTTCTTTGCCGGCGAGGAGTGTCTGGAGCAGCCCGAGCAGGACCTCCACGATGCCTGGCAGGCCGACGGCTGGCAGCCCGAGCCGGCCGCGGCGGCGCTGCCCGGTGCGGCGGATGCCTGGCCGCGGCTCGACACCACGGCGGCCCTCTGGGCCGAGGCCGCGCCGGGCCCGGCCGAGCTGACGCCGATGGTCGAGAGCGGGGTGCCGTTGCCGCGGGGCGCGGTGGCCGCCCCGGATCAGGTCCGCCTCTTTGCCGGCGCGACCGAGGTGCCCCTGGACACGCGGGCCCTGGCGTACTGGCCGGACCAGTCGATCAAGTGGCTCCTGCTGATTTTCCCGCGGCAGCCGGGCGGCGTGCGTGCCGCGACGGGCCGTGGTGACGGCCGCGAGGCGGCCCTGCGCCTGACGACGCGCGCGGGCGGCGACGCGGCCGAGTCGTACCGCCTGGTCTTCGGCAGCGAGGTCCGGCGGGGCGCCCTCGAGGCGGGCGTCGCGGTGCGCCGCGAGGGCGACCAGGTCAGCATCGACACCGGCCCGCTGCAGGTGCGCCTGCGACCCGGCCGGCAGTGGCTGGCCGGGCTGCGCTGCGAGGGCCGTGAGAGGGTCCGTGATGACGGCCAGGCGCAGGCCTTCGTCGACTTCTTCAGGCCGGGGCCGGAGGGCTATGCCACCGGTACCACACACCCGCAGGGCGTGGCCGACCCCGGTCCGGTCGCGATCACCCGCATCGACGTCGAGGAGTCCGACGGCCTGCGTGCCGTGGTCCGCCTCGAGGGCCTCGCCGAGGCCGCTGAGCCGGCCCGCGTGATCCTCCGCCTCGAGGCCTGGGCCGGCCGGCCGCTCGTCAAGATCACCCACACCGTCGAGTTCCTCCATGACGACCCGCGGACGGCCTTCGTGCGCCGCCTCGGCCTGCGCCTGCCCCTGGCGCTGGACCCGGCCGCGAGCCAGTGCCGCCTCGGCGGCAGCGCCATCCACGAGGTCGCGGCGAACGGCCAGGTCGGGCTGCGACAGGATAGCCACCTCGCCTCGCGCGTCTGGCGGCGCGCCCCCGACGCCGCCTGGCCGGAGATCCTCGGCACCGGCGCCCAGAGCCGCGGCTGGCTGCAGCTCCAGGACGCCTCCGGAGGTGTCAGCGTGGTCCAGCGCGACTTCTGGCAGGAAGCCCCGAAGGAGCTTCGCTACGACGCCGCGGGGCAGGCCCTGGAGATCCTCTACTGGCCGGACTCCGCGCCGCTGATGGACTGCCGGCGCTACAGCCTCTACCCACACCAGGGGCAGGGCGAGTCGACCCCGGCGGACCAGCGCTGGGTGGTCGATAAGTACTACACCCAGGATCCCTTCAAGGGCGTCAGCCGCAGTCACGAGACCTGGCTGGTCTGCCACCCGTCCGGCGCCGAGGCCGCGGCGGTCGCGGGTGTGGCCGCCGATATCCAGAGCCGGCCGCTCCTCTACGCCGGCTGGCCGTGGTATGCCGAGACCGGCGTCACCATGCCCCTGGCGCCGGCCGACGGCGAGGCGTTCGCGCGGCTGAACCGCGCCACCGTGGACCTGGCCGACTGGTGGCTGTTCCACCAGCGCGCCTGGGGCTGGTACGGGATGTGGGACTACGGCGATGTGCAGCACCACTACCGCAGCGGCTACGGGCGCATCTTCCCGCCGGAGACCCTGGCGAGCATCCTGGCCCTGCCGGAGGCCGATCGGGCCGCGGTCACACCCGGGGCGCAGTACCCGGCGCAGCAGGACTACGTCACCCAGAACGACTGGGCCTACGACAACGGCCGCTGGGGCTGGAGCAACACCGAGGGCCTGGTCAACCACTTCATGTCGCTGATGTACCTGCGCACCGGCCGGCGTGACCTCTTCTTCTTCATCGAGGCCAATGCCCGCCACGCCCGCGATGTCGACGCCCGCCACGCCGGGCGCTGGTTCGGCCTGGGCACGCGGCATGGCGTGCAGCACTGGAGCGACGGCAACCACGAGGAGCGCCAGACGACCTTCACCGAACAGCGCTTCCACTACCTCCTCACCGGCGAGGCGCGCACCCGCGAGTGGAACCGCGTCCTGACCGAGGGATGGTTCCTCAAGGAGCCCTGCACGGTGCACGCGGCGCACAGCGGCCGCAGCTACGGCCTGCTGACGCGCTGGGAGATCACCGGCGACGCCGAGCTGGGGCGGACCCTGCGCGAGTACATGCGGGCCCTGGCGACGCCCGAGGGCATTGCCATCTCGACGCCGGTCGGCTTTCCTGAGGGCAAGGCCACCGGGCCGGCGAAGGGCCTGAACGAGCCGAACATGTTCTTCCACTGCTTCGGCGGCATGCACGCGATGCTGGAGTACGTCTACCTCACCGGCGATGAGGCCGTCGCCGCCAGCCTCCAGCGCGCCGCGGATGCGGCCCTGTCGCCGGGCTCGCGCGGCGGTGCCGGCGATCTCCTGCGCAAAGCCGTGGCCTACGCGGCGCGTCACGCCGCCGCACCGGAGCCTTACCGCGAGGCCCTGCAGGCGTGGTGCAGCGGCCCCGGCAGCCAGTACGCCTTCCAGCAGGTGCCCGGCAATCCCGAGCACTGGACCGGCGAGACCTCGTACCTGATCGGCAATGTCTCCGGCGGGCTGTTCTGGGCCAACGATGCCCTCTACGTCCTGGGCGCCCTGCCGGCCGAACCGGCGCTGTCCGCCGAGACCCTCGCCGAGATGGCGGCCCGCGACGCCGTGCCGCGGCTGCCGCCGGCGGCACTGCCGCGGGGATCCTGGCAGGACGAGTACGACCGCCCCGAGTTCAGCGAGTACCTGCGCGACCACCTGAACGAGCCCCCATGAGGTCGTCCCACCCCAGAGCCGTATCCCCAGCGCCGTCGTGCGACGGGGTCGGCGCTCATACGGCACACGGTGGTGTGACGCGCACGGCATTGTTGCAGACTTCCAGCCTGCAAGGCGTCATGCCCGATTCCCCAGGGCGTTCCCCTGGGCTGATGAATGGTGCCCTTCAAGCGTCGTCTCCGGGGCCCGGGGCGCCGGCCATGGCAAGACCAAACATCGCTTGCCACCGGTGTGGAGCGCGAGTGTCCACAGACGCGAAGGCGTCCACGAGCCGGGCGGCATCGACAGCACAACGACGCGACGTTCCATATGAGCGACTTGCCGGAAGGGACATTCGAGTTTGCCAAGCGCATTGTCGCGCTTTGTCTCGAACTGGACCAGAAGCCGGGCACAAGCCGGACGCTGGCAAAGCAGATGTTGCGTTCGGGAACTTCCATCGGCGCGAATGTGGAGGAGGCTCAGGCATCGCAAAGCGAACCGGATTTCCTGTCGAAGTACAGCATTGCCTGTAAGGAAGCCCGCGAGAGCCATTACTGGCTGCGTCTGCTGGCCGCATCCGAGGTACTGCCCGAAGCTCGGCTTCACGACCTGACGGTGGAAGCCAACGAACTGGTCGCCATCCTGACCACCATCGTCGAGAAACTTAAGGCCAAGCGATGAAGCACGGTAGTCACAACAAGCGGAAGCCTGGAGAATCTCCACCTCCCATTTCACCCTTCTCCCTTCAAACTTCCTACCTTCCTCCCTACAGCCTCACTCCGGCCATGTTCCGCATGGTCGAGGAGATCGGCGAGGCGCTGGGCCGACTGCGGGCCGGGAGCGGCCCCGTCGAGCCCCACCTGCGGCGCGGCAACCGTATCCGCACCGTCCAGGCCTCGTGCGCCATCGAGGGGAATACCCTCAGCGTCGAGCAGGTCACGGCGGTGCTCGAAGGCAAGCGGGTGCTGGGCACGCCCCGCGAAATCCAGGAAGTCCGCAATGCCTTCGTCGCCTACGAGCGCACGGCCGAGTGGTCGCCCTATTCCCGCGATGACCTGCTGGCCGCGCACGGCGTCCTCATGGCCGGGCTGGTCGACGAACCGGGCCGCTTCCGTTCCGGTGGCGTCGGCATCCAGCGCGGCGAGGAGATCGTCCACCTTGCGCCTCCCGCCGCCCGCGTGCCCGCCCTGATCGCCGACCTCCTGGCCTGGCTCAAGGCCACCCCGGAGCACCCGCTCATCGCCAGTTGCGTCTTCCACTACGAATTCGAGTTCATCCATCCCTTCCAGGACGGCAACGGCCGCATGGGCCGCCTCTGGCAGACCCTCATCCTCAGCCGCTGGAATCCTCTCTTCGCCGCCGTCTCCGTCGAGACCCTCACCGGCGAACACCAGGCCGACTACTACGCCGCCCTGAACGCCAGCAACAAGGCGGTCGCCTGCACCCCGTTCATCGAGTTCATGTTGGCCATGATCCGCGACGCCCTCCGGGAACTCATCGCGACCGAACAAGTTAGCGAACAACAAACCGAACAAGTTGCGCGCCTCCTGGCGGCGATGGGCAGAACGCCCCTCTCCGCTCGGGAGATCATGGCGAAGCTGGGGCTCACGCACCGCCCCACCTTCCTCTACTCCTACCTGCAACCGGCCTTGGCCGACGGACTGATCGAGATGACCCGGCCCGACGCCCCCCGCGCCCGCAACCAGAAATATGTGCGGCGGCGAGTACCGGCCGCGCACCCTCACCCCGGCCCTCTCCCAGCGGGAGAGGGAGCCGAAGCCACCGGCAAGCGGCTGACCGACAGGGAGGGCACCGGCCATGGCGAATGAGTGGCGGACAGGAGTGGGCTCAGGCATGAGTCCGGGCCGAGACACAGGGGGGGACTCTCCGGCGGCCCCTGGCTGTGAGTGGCGCTGTTGTTCCCGGGTGTCGTCGGGCCGGGTGGCGGTGGAGGTCCGCGGGTCTGTGGCGGGTGCGGTGTGCCGATGGGAGCGGGCGGCTATGCGCGCAGGCTGGTGACAACGGGTGCGGCGGGGTGCCGCGCCCAGGAGATGATGATGACCAATCAGGAACGCGTCATGGCGGCGCTGAACTTCCAGCCGCCCGACATCATGCCGGCGTATATGCACTTCTGGCCCGAGTTTGCGGAACTCTGGGCGGCGGCGCATCCGGGTGTCGGGGTGTCGATCGACGACTACCACGACGTTGCGGTCAAGGTCATCGTCGGCGACGAGACCCCGTACCGCAGCCAGGCCCGCACGCTGCGTCACGAGGGCGGCTACGAGATTCGTCGTGACGGCTGGGGCCGGACCATACGGGTGCGCCCTGACGCCTACTTCATGGAGCAGATCGACAATGCCTACGACGAGCATGGGCGGCTGAAGTACGGCGACTTCGATCCGCCGGACCAGCCCGAGCGCTACGCCGCCTACGACGGCGCCATCGACCGGCTCAAACGCGACTACTGCGTCTTCGCCAAGACCGGCGGGCCCTTCATACGGACCTACTTCATGACCGGCGAGGCGAACCTCCTCATGGCCATGGCCGGCGACCCGGTGCTGGCGGCCGAGCAGGTCATGCGCACGGCGCACCACCTCACCGCCGTCGGCCTGGAGCAACTCCGGCGCTGGAAGCTGCACGACACCGGCATGTGGATCTCCGACGACATGGCCAGCACCGCCGGGCCGATGTTCAGCCCGAAGACCGCCGAGCGGATCATGGCGCCGGCGTGGTCGTACATGGTCAACGCCTTCAAGAAGGCCGGTGCGGCGAAGGTCATCATCGACAGCGATGGCAATATCGGCCCGTTGCTCGACCTCCTGGTGGACATCGGCTTCGACGCCTTCTACCCGGTCGAGTACCGCACCGGCCTGGACTGCGTCCGCCTGCGCGACCGCTACGGCGGCCGCCTGGCCTTCTTCGGCGGCCTCTGCAATGGCCACATCCTGCCGCGCGGCACCCCGAAGGAGATTGTCGACCACACCCTGCGGATCATGTCGGCCGGTCGTGAGGGCGGCCTGGTCTTCGGCACGCACTCGATCGGGCCGGATGTCCCGCTGGCGTCGTGGGAGCTGTGCTTCAGGACCTTCCAGGCGCACCGCCGCTACCCGCTGGCGCTTCCCGAGGGCTACTGAGGGCTCGTGCCGGGCGGTGCGGGCGGCTGGCGGCCTCGGCGGAGGCGGTCGCGTAGACGTCGTGCCAGGCGCAGGGTCCGCAGCACCGGCGAGCGCACGCCGATAGCGTGTTTCGGGCAGGACTCCAGGCAGCACATGCAGAGGATGCAGCGGGCGCGGTCGATGTGGTAGCGTCCGTCGGTGCGGGGTATGGCCTGCTGGCTGCAGGTCTGGGCGCAGATGCCGCAGCGCACGCAGCGCTCCTGGTCGATCTCCGGGCGGTAGGTGGCCAGACGCGTCAGCCAGCGGAAGGGGCCCTCGGGGAGGCGCTGCAGCCAGCGCCCGCGCGGCCGCCGCAGGCGCGCCGCCTGAAGGACCTCGACGCCATCGCCGCAGAGGTCGATCTGGCGCAGGTCGGCCACGCCCAGGCCGCGGCGCGCCGCCATCGCCACCATGGGCACCTCGCTCGGCGTCAGATCGAGGCAGCCGGCGCAGCATGCGTCGATGGCGACGCCGTCACGGCCGGCCAGGAGCAACCCGAGGTGACGCGGCACGCCGGTGGCCGGGCCGTCGCCCTCCAGGGCCTCGACGGCGTCGACAATCGTCAGCGCCGGCCGCAACGCCGCATACACATCCACCAGAAAGGCGGCCATACGCCGCGGCGACGGGTAGTCGCCGTGATACAGCGACTTGGTCTCGCCCGGGATGAGGCCATAGACATTCTTCATGGCGCAGGTGAGCAGGGTCAGGAGGTGCGTCTTGAGCTTCGGCACCGAGATGACTACGTCGACCTGTGACAGCCACTCCGGCACCGGGATGTGGCGTTTGCCGCAGGGCACCGGCGCGGCGGCGCCGCGGAAGCTGCGCAGCTCGCCGCCGGCGGCGCTGACGGCGCGGGCCATGCCGGTGGCCTCCCAGAGAGCCGCGTCGGCATGCTCGCCGGCCGGGCTGTCGCCGACCCAGATGCGCACGGCGCCGGCCTGGCGGCAGGCGCGGACCAGGGCCGCTACCAGGGCCGGATGCGTCGTGACCGCCTGCTCGGGCGGACGCGGGCTCAGGAGGTTGGGCTTGAGCAGGACGGTCTGACCCGGCTTGACGACCGCGGCCATGCCGCCAAACGGCGCCAGGGTCAGCCGCAGGGCCGCATCGATGGCGTCGTCGGCGTAGGAGTCGCAGCGCACGGCGGCGACCGTCGGGCGGGCGTCAGAGGGCCGTAGAGGTGCGGCGTGGCTGGTCACGAAGCGTCACTCCTGGGGGGACGCCGCCGGGGCCTGCTTCGGCGCGCCGGCGGCGGGGCTTGCGGGGTGGGTCACTCGGGCAGATTGACCTTGAGGAGCAGCGCCTGCGGTGTCAGGGTCTCGAGGCGGTAGTCGCCGAGGCAGGCCGGCAGGAGTGCCACGCGGCCCGGGGCGAGGTCCTGTTCGCCCTGTCGGCAGGAGATGCGCACGCGGCCCTCGGCGACGATATAGAGGTGGAAGCTCAGGCCGACGGTGCGGCCGGCGAGGTGGTCGTAGAGGCGCACCTCGTCGACCCGGAACGACGGACACTGCGGCAGGAGGGGCACCTTGCGGGTCTGTCGCACCGGGCTGGCATCGCGCGGGATGCGCCGCACCAGGCGGTCGCTGAACTGCACCTGGTCCAGTGCCGCCATGGCGGCGCTCTCCGGCACGGCGTCCTCCGGGCCCCAGCCGCTGACACAGAGCGCCCCGGCCGGGCGCTCCTGGATCTCGATGACCAGGCAGCCGGCGCCGAGGGCGTGCACCCGCCCGGCCGGTGCCAGGAAGGCGTCGTAACGCTCGGGACGGTACACATGCAGGCTCTGCCGAAGCATCGGTGAGTTCAGGTGGGCCAGGAAGCCCGGGCGCGTGGCCGAGGGCTGGATGCCGCTGATGATGGTGGCGTCGGGCTCGGCCGCCAGGGCGAACCAGAACTTGGTGTTGGAGCCGACGTCCGGGCGTGTGGGCCGTTCCGGGTGCACCGTCAGGGGCTCCTGACGGCCCGTCTGCAGGAGGCGCACGCAGACCGGGAAGGCCTGTCCGGCGCGGTGCCGTCGGCCGACCAGTTCGCCGCTCCAGCGCCGGGTGAGGTCGCTGAGGCTGCCGCCGGTGGCCGGTCCGAGGGCGACCTGGCTGCTGCAGCCCTCGGCGTCGAGCAGGGCCCAGCAGCAGCCCATGCCCGGCGGCAGGTCGACGTCGCTGTCTGCGAGGTAGGCGCGCAGGAGGTGGTCCTGGCCGTCCGCAGCCTCGAACAGCGGCGTGAAGAGCAGCGGATAGCTGAGCGGTTCCATCATGACGAACTCCCTGGCCTGCGTGTCGGGGCTCCTGTCGGCGGCATGGTTCCCGCCGTCAACGCCTCGCATGGAACTCCGCCGCCAGAAAAGGGCGCCTCGGGCAGTTGCTCTGGACGCGATGGCACACAATAGTAACGGTGCCGTGCCGCTTCAACTTCGGCATCGGCAGCCTTTGGCCGCCGGGCGGGGTGGGGCGGCCCGTGCGGTCGACGCGGCGGGCAGTGCAGGGCGTCTTGGCGATTGGATACCGGCAAGTGGATGACGTTGTGGCGACGGTGCCTGTGGATAGCGATGCGGCTCAAGGCTGGCCAGTGCTGCGCTCATGGTTGGGCCGGCTGGCGGTCTTTGTGGTCTGCGTCGTCCTTTTTCTGTCGGTGGTGCCCGGGTCGTACGACCCTGTGGACTGGGAGATCATCAGCGGCGGCGTTGCGGCCCGGGACTACCCGGGCAACTGGATGGGCCTGCTGGGCGCGGTGCTGTCGCACTGGGGCCTGCTGCTCTTCGGTCTGGCCCTGTACCCGGTGGTCCTTCTCGGCCTGCTGGCGAGCCTGCGCCGTCTGGTCTGGCGGCGCGGCCTGCGTCCGGTGCGCTGGGACTACTGGATCGGCATGATGCTGGTCCTCCTCGGCCTGGCCATGCTCCTGGGCCTCTGGCCGGGGCTCTGCGCCGACTGGACTGACGCCCTCAACCTGCGCGGCCTTCCGGGCGGCGCCATCGGGCAGCGCCTGAGCGCACCGGGTGCCGGCCTGATGCGGGTGATCCTGAATGCGACCGGCAGCGCCCTGGTGGCCTCGGCGCTGGTGGTGGCCGGCGTGGTGGTGGTCTGGATTCACGACTGGCACCACCTGGTCTGGCCGTGGCTGCGTGCTGCCGGCGGCGCCGTGGTGCGGCCGTCGGCCGCGTCGGCGGCCGCGGGCGACCCCGCCGGGGTGGCGCCGTCATCGGCTGAGTCGGTGACGGCGGAGGCCGCGCCGCCGTCGTCGAGCGGCCTGGCCGAGCGTCGGCGCCGGCGTCAGCTCGAGCCGGAGTCGCCGATGCAGCCGCAGCTCGACCTCTCGCCGGCCGGCCCGCCGCCGCTGCCGCCGGCGCCCGTGAGGGCCAAAGCCGCCGCCGCGCCCGCCGCCGCAACGGCACCTGCCGCCGCGCCGCGGCCGCGGGCCACGGGCGCCTACCAACTGCCCTCGCTGGAGTTCCTGCACGCCGATGCCGGCTCGGAGACTTTCGGCGACCCTGCCGACGTCGAGAACAAGAAGAGGGTCATTCAGGAGACCCTGGACAGCTTCGGCATCGACGCCCAGGTCGGCAATGCCACCTGCGGGCCGCGCGTGACCCTCTACGAGGTGGTCCCGGCCCCCGGTGTGAAGGTCGAGCGCATCAGCCGTCTGGCCAACAACATCTCGATGGATCTGCGGTCGACGAACATCCGCATTCTGACGCCGATCCCCGGGCGCAAGTCGGTCGGCATCGAGGTCCCGAATGCGAAGCCGTCGCGGGTGAGTGTGCACAACCTGATGGACTCGCCGGCCTGGCAGTCAACGAAGGCGCGCATTCCGCTCCTGCTGGGCCGCAGCATCAGCGGCGAGGTGGTCATTCTGGACCTGGAGAAGGCGCCGCATCTGCTCATTGCGGGTGCCACGGGCAGCGGCAAGTCGGTGTGCATCAACCTGATGATCCTGTCGTTGCTGTATCGCTTTCCGCCGGAGGATCTGCGGCTGATCATGGTCGACCCGAAGGTGGTCGAATTCCGCGCCTACGGCGCTCTGCCGCACCTGATCACGCCGGTGATCAGCAAGGTCGAGCAGGTGCCGCTGGCCCTGCGCTGGGTCATCCGTGAGATGGAGCGGCGCTACCGCGTTCTGGCCAAGGTCGGCGCCCGCAACCTCGAGAGCTTCAATGCCCGTCCGGCCGCGAAAGAGGTCGTCCTCGATGACGACGGCGAGCCGATACCGGCGCGGCTGCCGCACATCGTCGTGATCATCGACGAGCTGGCCGATATCATGATGACCGCCAAGGGCGACGTCGAGACGGCCCTGGCACGCCTGGCGCAGATGTCGCGCGCCGTCGGTATCCACGCCATCCTGGCCACCCAGCGCCCGAGTGTCAACGTCATCACCGGCATCATCAAGGCGAACTTCCCGACCCGTATCGCCTTCAAGGTCACCAGCCAGGTCGACTCCAGGACCATCCTCGACTGCAAGGGCGCCGAGACCCTCCTCGGCCAGGGCGACATGCTCTACCGGCCGCCGGGTGCCGCCAGCCTGCAGCGCAACCAGGGCGGCATGGTCGAGGACGACGAGATCGAGCGGGTCACCGCCTTCCTCGCCGAGCAGGCCGCGCCCGAGTTCGACGGCTCGGTGCTCAAGGGCGTCGAGGCCGCCGGCGGCGCCGGCACGGGCAGCGCGCCCGAGCTGGAGGAGGGCGACGAGGCCCTGGTGCAGCAGGCCACCGAGATCATCCTGCGCGACCGCCGGGCGACGACCAGCTACCTGCAGCGGGCCATGCGCATCGGCTACAACAAGTCGGCCAGCATCATCGACATCCTGGAACAGCGCGGGGTGATCGGCCCGCAGATTGGCAGCGCCCCCCGCGAGATCCTCATCGATGGCGGCGGGCGCACCGCCGTCGATGCCGATGACGACGCTGCCGACGCCGACCTGGACCGTGATGACGACGACGACGCGGACCGCCCCTGAACGGGGCTTCTGAGGAAGATCCGGAGCAGCCACGATGGCCAAAGCGCGAGACGAGAGCCACGTCAGCGGCCTTGAGGTGAGGCAGCAGAAGCTGCCCCTCTCATGGCGCGGGGATGGCGCGCCGAAGACCGAGGCGCCGCCGGCGGCGGCCGACGAGGCCGCTGCGACGCCGACGCCGGCCGAGCCGACGAGCACGGCGGATGACGCCGAGGCGGCACCGGCGGCATCGGCGCCGGCGGTGCCCACGAGCACGGCGAATGACGCCGAGGCGGCACCGGCGGCGTCGGCACCGGCCGACCCCGGTCCGGAGGCGCCCGCGGCGCCGGTGGCCGAAGGCGATACCGCCGGCCGCGTCGAGGGGGCGGCTACCGCTGCGGCCGCCGTCGTGGACGGCATCGGCGAGATGCTCCTGGCCGCGCGCGCGGATTCGGGATTCTCCATCGAGGACGCCAGCGGCCGTACGCGCATACCCCGCGATGTCATCGAGCATCTCGAGTGCAACGCCTGCGATGAGCTGCCGTCGGAGTACTACTGCCGGTCGCACATCGAGAAGCTCTGCGCCCTGTACAACGTCGACGCGGCGCCCATTCTCGAGCGTTTCCACGCGAGCATGGTGGCGCGGCGCGGTGAGAGCGCCCGGCTCGCCGGGCTGCAGGCGGTCAGCAGCGAGAGCGAGAGCGGCGCCAGGATCAGCTATGTCCTCCCCGGACCCGGCGCGGGCGGGCGCAAGCCGCGTTCGCTGAGCCTGACCGGCGCCATCGTCAGCGCTGTCATCGGGCTCTTCCTCGTCATGGTCCTGGCGGCGATTATCGCCCTGCATGTTCACAACCGCCGCGCCGACGAGCCGGCCCCGGCGGCCCCGGCGGCCGGCGTTGCCCCGTCAGCCGGCGTCACCGCGCCGGTGCCGCTGCAGGACTTCATCGTCCCCGAGCAGCTCAACGCCTACGAGCTGCCGATACCGGACCGCTGAGCATCGGCGCGGGGGCACGGCT
>JAAYZO010000563.1 GCA_012514865.1 Lentisphaerota bacterium
GCGCGCGACCCCCGGCTACGATCTGGCACCCCTTCAGGGTGGCCAGTCGGCCGCTGACGCGATCTTCGATCAGCCCTGGCCTTGCCGGGCGGGCCGTAGGATCTGCGGGGGGCGGCGCTACAGTACGGCTCGGCATGCCGGGCTGTGGGCTTCGGCGTCCGCGGAGCGTTGTCGAGCGATGACCGATTCAGATGCAGCGTCCGTACCCGCACGGAGCCGTGCGGTGCAGGCGGGGATGGTCCTGGCGATTGGCGGCGCGGCCGGCTTTCTGCTGTTTGGGTACGAGTTTGTGCGGGCGGTCTCCAGTTCGCTGTTCATCGGCGCCTTCGGTGCCGACCGCCTGCCGATCGTGATGGCCTTGAGTCCGGTGGCGACGGTTGCCTTCGTGTACGGCTTCGGCTTTCTGCTGTCGAAGCTGGGTGCCCGGCGGGCGCTGTCGCTGACGACGGTGCTGTCGGCGGCGGTGGTGCTGGCCTGTTACGCGGCGTTGCAGGCGAAGCTGTCCTTGGCCTCGGGGGTGCTGTACGTCTTCCGTGAGGCGTACATCGTGGTGCTGGTCGAGCAGTACTGGTCGTTCATCAACAGCAGCTTCTCGAAGACCTCGGCGCGCTGGGTGAACGGCCCGATCACGGGCCTGGGGTCGCTGGGGGCGCTCTCGGGCGGCTATGTGGTCAAGACCTACGCCACCGGCATGGGCTCGGAGGCGTTGCTGCTGGTTGCGGCGGCCTCGCTGATTCCGGCGGCGGTGCTGTCGACGCTGGCGTACCGCCTGGGCGGCGAGCCGCAGCCGGCGCCGTCGGAGAAGGGCGGCCGTCATGGGCATCTGGCTCTGGGGCTCTTCCGGTCGCGTTATCTGGTCCTGCTGGCGCTGCTGATCATTGCGACGCAGGTGGTCTCCACGGCGCTGGATCTGCGCTTCTCGACGCTGGTCCAGGACGCCATCGGGGTCAAGGACGAGCGCACCGCCTTCTTCGGGGGGTTCTACTTCCGGTTGAACTGCGTCGCCTTCGTCATGCAGTTCGTGGTGACGCCGCTGCTGCTGCGGGTGCTGCCCCTGTGGCTGATCCACGCTCTGATTCCCGGCGTTCACATCGCTGCCGGTGCGGCGCTGGTGCTGACCCCGACTCTGGCGGTGGGATCGCTGGCCTTCCTGCTGTTCAAGGCCTTCGACTACTCGCTGTTCCGGGCGGCGAAGGAGATGCTGTACATCCCGCTGTCCTTCGACGCGCGCTACCGCGCCAAGTCGCTGATTGACGCCTTCGGGTACCGCTTTGCCAAGGGCGGCGCGTCGGGCCTGCTGGCGCTGTCGGCGATGGTCTTTGGCAAGCTCCCGGTGAGCGTCTACCCGATCCTGGCGATGGTGGCGTCGGTGCTCTGGCTGCCGATGGCCGTCGGGCTGGCCTTGTGGAAGCTGCGTCCGGGCCAGGGCCTGACGGCGGCGGAGCTGGCGGCGGCGCCCGCGGCGGAGGCTTCGGACGCCCCCTGAGGGCCCTCTCCGCCGCCCCGATCCGCGGGCACGCCTGCTCCTGCCGAGCGCCGGGCGCCGGGGTGCCGCGAGGCCCGGAGTTCGCCTCGTGGCGCGCGCACCCTGCGGGCGCGTTCCGGAGGCCCTGCTCAGGCGGTCAGTCGGACCTCACCGCGGGCCATGCCGGCGCGCGGCTGGTGTGCGACCACGGCGACCGTGCTGCCGGCGGGGGCGCGGAGGAACCACTCCAGTTTGGCGCTGCCGCCGCGGTCGGCGAGGCTGCCGACCTCGGCGATGCGGACGCGGCTGAGGATCTCGGCGCCGTCGGGGATCTCGAGGCTGACGCGGACCGGCCGGCGCAGCTCCGGCACGCCGCCGCCGCGCATCACCTGGGTGCTGAAGCCGCCGATATTGGCGACGGTGGCGCGCAGGCGGTACAGCCCGGGGGCGCAGGCGGTCGCCTCGACGCCGCTGAGCTGGAGCTGCGGGTGGAGCCCGGCGTGCTCGAGGGCGAAGGCGGTGGTGCGCGGGATGACGGCGCTCATGCACGACGGCAGCATGTAGTACCCGACGCCCTGCAGGACGCCGCCGATTTCGACCTGGCCGAGCTGCGGGTGGTCGAACTGCCGCCATGGCGCGACGATCTCGCTGCCGGCCTGGTCGTGGCAGGCCAGGACGCGGCGCATGAGGACGGTCTCGCGGGTGCGGGCGTCGGCGGCGAAGTACTCCCGGGCGGTGATGCCGGCCGAGTTGAAGCCATTGCCGAGTTCGACGACGTAGAAGGATATGCCGAGGTGGTAGTAGGCCCAGAACTGTGACGAGCCCGGCAGGATCGGGTGGGTTCGCCAGGAGTCGCCGTACTCGCGGGCGCTGAGCAGGGGCAGCCCGGTGATGGCCTCGGCGCGTCGGCCGATGGTGAGGATCTGCTCGAGGTCGCCCTGGTCCAGCTCGCTGTCGGCGCGCGGGCTGAGCCGCAGGATGGCGTTGGTGCCGCAGTGCACATCGACGCCGGCGAAGATATTCGGGCGGCTCAGGGTGAACTCGGCGACGGCCCGCGTCTCGACCTCGCAGAATGGATACCGCGACGAGACGCTGCTCGGCTCCCAGCGCGAGGCGTAGTTGCGGTTGAAGTCGATGCTGCGGTTGCCGGCCTGGATGGCGCTGCCATCGTAGTCCTGGATGAGGCCTTCGGTGCAGACCTGGTAGAACGGCCCCTGGTCGCCGGGCTCGCGGCGCACCAGGAAGCGCGGGTCGACGTCGTCCTGGCGGAAGGGCCCGGCGGGGTCCTGCCAACGCATCGAGAGGACGCGGCCATCGCCGTCGAGGTCCTGGGGGACGAGGCCGTTGATGGCGTCGGTGGGCTCCAGGCGGCTGCGGATGGGTGCCCGTGCCGTGATGGCGTACTCGGTGCCGTCGGGGTTGACGCGCGGCACGATGTAGAAGGCGACCCGGCGCAGCAGCCCGGCCTGAGCGGCGTCGCTGAGGAGGGTATGCAGGAGGTGCAGCGCGGCGGTGGTTCCGGCGCCCTCCTGGGCATGGATGCCGGCCTGGACGTAGTAGGCCGGTTTGCTCTCGGCCGGGCCGGTCGAGGGGTCGGTGAGGGTGGCCAGCCAGAGCTCGCGGCCCTCGGGGGTGCGCGCCAGGCTGGCGAGCGTCAGGCGCTCCGGGTGCTCGGCGGCGGCCTCCCGAAGGAAGGCAGTCATCTCGTCGTAGCGATAGAACGACTCGTAACGGATCTCACGCATGCGGTGGCCTCGCTTTCATCGCGGCAACGCGTAACTCCAGAGATTCGGGCCGCTGGCGTAGTAGAGCCGGCCGTCGGCCAGGGCCCCGCCGGCCGAGATCGGCTGCGGCGGCGTCGATAGGACCTCGACCGCGGTCGAGCCTGGGGTCAGACGCAGGATCGCCTTGCTGAACATCGCGTAGAGCCGGCCATCGGGGCCGCGCTGGAGGGCGTGACGCGGCACGGTGCCGTGGGCGCTGAGGTCGGCGCGGTCCAGGACGACGCGGCGCTGGGGATCGAAGAGGAAGAGGGTCCCCTGGTTGGCGAGGCCATAGACGATCCCATCCGGGCCGACCTCGAGGGCGACGATGCTGGTGGCGCCGGCGACCGGCCGGTCGTGGTAGACGAGCTTGCGGGTCGCCCAGTCGAGGATCCAGAGCTCGGCTTCGGTGGCCTGGACATGGCCGCCGCCGGGGGCGCTGATGCTGGTGCCGCCGACGAGGTTGCCGTCGGGGAGGGCGCGCAGGGCGATGGTGCTGTGCGAGGGCAGCAGGTCGGTCTCGGCGCCGAGGAGGGTCGCCTCGCCGGTCTCGAGGTTGACCATGCCGAGGCCGCCGCCGCAGCGTCCATAGCCTGCGAAGCCGGCCATCATGACATGCTTGCCGTCGGGGTGTGCGAGGGCGGCGCGCGGGCGGCAGATGTCCTCATGCCAGGCGGCGAGGACGCGCGGGTTGGGGTCGTCGGTCGTGGCGATGAGGCTGTCGCGGCGTTCGCGGCTGACGTCGATCGAGGCGGTGGCGGACCACGGCTCCTGTCCGGGCGTCTCGAGCTGGCGCACGCCGACCCAGTGTTCGCCGGCGGTCAGGGCGACCGGCCCGAAGACCTGCAGGGGGCCATGGCCGCGGGTGGCACTGGCGGAGTTGAACGGCTCGCCGAGGGGCTTGCCGTCGAGGAGGTACTGCACGCGGCAGTAGCGTTCCGAGACGTAGGGCTGGATGTGGACGTAGTACTCGCCGGCGGCCGGCACGCTCACCGGCCAGCGGCCCTCGGCGTTGAAGTGGTCGCCGCAGAGGAAGGCCAGGTCGAGCGACTCCAGGTAGGTGAAGTGTCCACCGGTGACCTGGCCCTTGTCGACCAGGTCGCGGGCCGGCGTGCCCAGGGTCACGGCGCGGCCGACGGCACCGGGCTGCCAGGGCCGGGTGACGTCGTAGGCCCAGAGGGCCCCGGCGGAGTACTGGGCGCCGATGAGGAGGTTGCCCTGGGTGGCCATCGAGCAGAAGTTGCCGCCGCCGACCTTGGGGATCGGCCCGAGGTCGCGCAGGGTCTGGTCGCCGAGGCCGATGCGGGAGAGGTGCATCGGGTGGCTGGTGGAGGCGTAGACAGCCGCGTCGGGCCCCGCCGCCAGGCTGGTCACGCCGACGCCGCCGGGCTGATAGTCGAAGGTCAGGGTGCGGCGCTCGCCGCTCTTCGGGTCGAGGATCTCGAGGCGGCGTCCGGGGAGATCGTAGGCGGTGAGCTGGCGGCCGTCGGGGAAGGTCCCGGTGCGGGCATTCCAGCCGATGGTGCCGCTGGGTGCGGCCTTGGCGGCCTGGTCGGGCGTGATGCGTTCGGCCTGGCCCTCGAAGAGGCGGTAGAGGAGGCTGCCGGCGGAGCCGTAGACGCGGCCGTCGGTGCCGGTGACGACGCGGGCGGTGCCGACCTTGCGGTCGGCCTCGGCGATGATGGTGCGCTTCTCTCCGGTCTTGGGGTTGAAGGCGACGATATTCCAGCGGGCGGTGCCGATGCCGGCGTAGGCCCAGCCGGCGCTGTCAAAGGCGAGGTAGCTGAAGTACTGCTCCTGGGGGTCGAGGCGCCCGTGGTCGACGGTCTCGCGGGTCGACGGGTTGTAGGAGATCAGGTGGCAGTTGTTGCAGGTGCCGCCGTAGATGAGGCCGTCGGGCGCGTCGCTCATGGCCTCGCCGACGAAGCACTGGGCGCCCGGCTGGGGGACGCCATGGTAGAGCCACTCGGAACGCTCCGGGTCGAACTCGAGGAGGACCCCGCCGGCGGCGGTGTAGAAGCGGCCGTTCCGGCTCAGCATCGAGGCGTAGACCGGCGAGTTGCCGGCGCCCTTGGGGTAGAAGACCTGGCGGGTCTCGCCGCTGTCGATGTCGGTGACCAGGATGTAGCCGAGCGGGCTCAGGTCCAGGGCCATGGCGATGACCAGATTGCGGCCCTGGGCGGTGCGCAGGGTGACGACGCCGCGGCACTCGGCGACCTGTGCGGCGATGCCGTAGTCGGTAAAGGCCGTGTCGGCGGCGAGGGCGCTGGCGGTCATGATCATCCCCAGGGTGACGGCGGCGAGGCGCCGGGCGATTGGGCCGCGCGGCGATGTCAGGGCGAGGCGCGCCAGGGCGTCTGCGGGCGGCGGTGAGGCGTCGCGGTGGTGTTGGCAGGTCATGGCGATGCTCCGAGGCTCCTCGACGGCGGTCGTTGTCGGGATTGGCATTCGGGACGGGTCGCGTGAGTACGGCCGGCCTGACGATCGGCCGTCGGGGCCGCCGCCAGGGTTCGACCGCGACCCAGCCTACATGGCCATGAGGCCGGAGTCAACCAGGGCTGTTTGAAGATCGCGGCGGCGCTCACTCGGTCACCCCGGAGGGGTGCCAGATCGTAGCCGGCGGTCGCGCGCAGCCCGACCCCCGGAAACGCGGATTGCACGCCATGCACCCTGGAGGGGTGCCAGAGCCGGACTTTCAAACAGCCCTGGGAGTCAACCAGGGCTGTCTCTTTATAAATGCGTATAGGTTTTTGAAAAGATATTTACGCGCGTTTTCTGGACATGGTTGATTTCGGTGCCATAGTTCTGGCATCATGGCTATCAGCACCGAACCAACAGGCTAC
>JAAYZO010000564.1 GCA_012514865.1 Lentisphaerota bacterium
AACTTCCCTTCCCGTCTTCTCCCTTCGTGCTCTTCGTGTCCTTCGTGGTCACCTACCACTCGCCCTTCCGCGCCTTCCGTGTGCTCCGTGGGCCTTCCCCCTCTCTTCCGTCCCCTTCGACCTTGGGTGTTCCCTTTCCCATCGTCACCTATCGATCCCTGTCGACTCCCATCGGCTCCTGTCGACTCCCGTCCCCAACCTTGGGCGTTGGGCGTTCCTCCTCCCCGAGGTCAGAGGTCGGAGGTCGGAGGTCAGAGAGTCCGGCCCCACAGACGCACCGTCCACCGACGCACCGACGCACGGGCGTACTCGCCCTCTTCCCGCCTTCCCCATCCCTGTCTATCCGTGGTTCTCCTCCTTCCACCGCGCGTCATCGCCTCATCGCTTCATCGCTTCATCGGTCCCCTTCCGCGTGTTCCGCGTGTTCCGCGTGCTCCGTGGGCCGCCTCCTCTCTCCCTGGTCCCGACGGCGGCGCTTTCGTGGCTGCCGCTCGGAAAGCCGCCGCCGGCGGTCCTTCCTCTGAGGCGTAGGCCACGACAGGGGCGCGTCGCGCCGGGCAGATCCTGCGGGTTCGGATCCTTGGGCACGGAGTGTCAGCCATGAGCGTTCTCTACATCACCACTCAGGGCGCCTATCTGCGCAGCCAGGCGGGCCGCTACGTCGTCACGCACCAGGACCAGGAGATCACGGCGGTGCCCGAGGTCGCCGTCGAGGGCGTTGTGCTCATGGGCAACATCCAGGTCAGCACGCACGCCACGCAGGCCCTCCTGGACGCCGGGATCCCGTTGATCTACCTCACTCGCAACGGCCGCTTTCGCGGGCTTCTTCAGCCCGGCTATCCCCGCAACGCCGCCGTCCGTCTGGCGCAGTACGAGGCGGCTCTGGACACCGACTTCGCGCTCGCGGTGGCGCGGCGTCTGATCGATGCCAAGATCCAGGGCGAGATCGACGTGCTGCGCAAGTGGCGCCGCAACGGCTGGCTGGTCGGCGACGACCCCGTGGACGACCTGACAGACCTTCGCCGCACCTTGGACGACCGCGTCGTCCTCAGCGACCTGGTCGGCCTGGAGGCCGCCGCGGCGCGGCGCTACTTCCAGGGCCTGGGTGCGGCCTTGCCGCCGCCCTTCGTCTGGGCGGGCCGGCATCGCCGGCCGCCGACCGACCCGGTCAACGCCCTGCTGTCGCTGACCTACATGATGGTCGTCGGCGAGGCGATCAGCGCCTGCTACGCCGCCGCGCTCGATCCCCTGATCGGCTTCCTGCATCAGCTCGACTACGGCCGTCCGAGCCTGGCGCTGGATCTCATCGAGCCCCTCCGCGCCAACGGCTGTGACCACCTGGTCATGCGCCTCCTGCAGGCCGAGACCCTCACTGCCGACGACTTCGTCCACGGCGACAACGGCTGCCGCCTTTCTGAGGATGCCATGCGGCGGTACCTGACCCACTACGAGTCCTTCGCGCGCTCGGCTCGCGGCGGCCGCGCCGCCCTGCGCACGGCGGTGACCCGCCTGGCGCGGGGGCTGGCCAAGGCGGTGCGCGACCGCGAACCGCTCGTCATCGATACCTCTATGGAGGGTCCTGAATGATGGTCGTCGAATGCCTGGCTGTCTATGACATCGCGGACCCCAAGCGCCTTCGCCTCGTCGCCCGCATCATGGAGAGTTTCGGCATTCGTGTTCAGAAATCGGTCTTCGAGTGCCACCTGCCGCAGTCGGCCCTGAAGCGCATGCTGTCCTGCGTTCAGGGAGTCATGGATGCCGAGGTCGACAGCCTGCGCGTCTACCCCCTGCCGGCCAACAGCCGCGCCCAGCAGATCATCCTCGGCTGCGGCGAGATACCCGCCTTTCCGCCGGCCTTCGTGATCTGAACGGCGCGGCATGGGCACACCCCACCCGGAAATCCCTCCGCGGCGCCCCTTCCATGAGGATAGAGACCGCCACACGGAGACCGCGACGATGACCACGAGCGACACCTCCAAGAGCCTGATCGAGATCGCCTCCGAGCCCAGCCTCAACCACGCCTGGAAGCAGGTTGCCCTCAAGCACGGCGCCGCCGGCATCGACCATGTCACCGTCGAGCAGTTCGCGCAGCGCCTTGGCGACGAGGTCCGCCAGCTCAGCGACGAGATGGTCGCCGGGTCGTATCAGCCACGGCCCCTGGTGGTCTTCCACAAGCCCAAGGACGACGGCGGCTTCCGCGAGATCACCGTCGGCACCATCCGCGACCGCGTCGCCGCCCGCAGCGCCGCCGAGCATCTCGACCGCCTGGTCGAGCCGCGCCTCCAGCCGCAGAGCTACGCCTACCGCCATGGCAAGGGCGCCATGCGTGCCGTGGCCCTCACTCAGGAGGCCTGCCGGCAGTCTGCGCAGGTCGTCCGCGTCGATATCCGCAGCTTCTTCGACTCCATCGACCACGGCCGCCTCGAGGCGCTCCTGCGCGGCATTGGTCTCCCCGACGACGTCCACCGCCTCGTCCTCGCCTTCGCGCGCAACGCGCGTTTCGACGGCGTCAGCCTGGTGCAGCCCGCGCGCGGCATACCCCAGGGCTCGCCGCTGGCGCCAGTCCTGGCCAACCTCTACCTCGACCCCCTCGACCGCGCCCTGGTCGATGCCGGGGTGCGTTTCCTGCGCTACGCCGACGACCTCATCGCCTTCGCCGCGAGTCCGTCCGAAGCCGCCGCGATCCTCTCGCGGATCTGCTTCGAACTCACGGCCCTGTCGCTCGAGCCGTCGCTGGAGAAGTCACGCGTCCACGACCTCGACGACGGCGTGCCCTTCCTCGGCTTCGTCTTCCAGCGCCACAGCCACAGCGCCGGCCCCGAAGCCCGCGAACGCCTGCACAGCAAGCTCTGCGAGCGGCCCTACGACGACGAGACCCCCGAGGCCTTCGAGCGCCGCCTCGGCGCGGTGCGTCGCGGCTGGAACAACTACTTCAACCCGTCCGCCGCTGCGGCGGCCACTGCCACCAGCGCCGGCACAGCCCGCGCCGCGACTGCGGCCACCGCCGCCGGCACGCCCCGCGCTGCCGCCGCCGCCGTCGACCCTGGCCGCCGCCCCGCGGCGGTCGCCGCGGCGGTCGCCGATGCCGACGACAGCCCCGCCGAGTATGGCGTCACGGACCGCCGTCCGGCCGCCCTCGCGACCGAGCCGCCCGCCGGCGGCATGCCGGTCGACAGCCCGGACGAGGCGTCTCCGGCAACGGCTCCCGCCGACGCGGCCCGCCCCGATGTCGCCCTGCGTCTCGAGACCCTGCGCGAGTGGCTCCAGGCCGGCCGCGCCGGCGAGGCCGCCCATGGCCTCCGCCGACTGCTCAACGACGACAGCGACGACCTCGCTGAGGCCACCCGCAACGACGCCCTCAGGCTCCTCGCCGAGGCCTACCGCAGCCAGGGCCTCCACGGCGCCGCCGCCGCCTGCCTGCGCCACGCCGGCGTCGCCGACAGCCACCCGGCCGCACCGCCGGACGATGCCGCTGAGGTGCCCTTCGCCAGCCGCGATGTCGAGACCTGGATGGACCTCTTCGCGCACGGCGCCGGACAGGTCTACGCGCAGTATGTCGACGGCACCGGCCGCAGCGGCTACCGGCCCCTGGCGCCGACGCTCACCCCGGAGCTCCTCCACGACCACTGGCGCGGCGAACAGACCCTGGCCGTGTCCATCCACGGCGATGACCAGCAGGTCCACTTCGCCGTCGTCGACCTCGATATCAACCGCGCCGAACTCGACCGCGGCGAGGCCCAGCACCTCGCCGACCTGCGCGAACGCCTCCTCGATGACGCCCGGCACCTCCAGGACACCGCACGCCGCGCCGGCGTCGAGAGCCTGATCGAGTTCTCGGGATGCAAGGGCTACCACCTCTGGTTCCTCTTCCACCAGCCGCTCGATGCCAGCCTGGCGGTCGCCTTCCTCCAGGAACTCACGCGCGTCGCCGGGCCGGTCTGCACCGGCGCCCACCGGGAGCTCTTTCCCGCCGCCGCCGCGCCGTCGGCCGATGGCGCCAATGCGCGCATCAAGCTGCCCTGCGGCCTGCACCGCGTCACCGGGCGCCGTGCCTGCCTGGTCGGTCCCGACGGCGAGCCCTGCCGCATGCAGCTCCAGACCCTGGGTCTGCACAGCGTCCGCGCCACGGCCGCGGCCCTGCGCAACGCCATCCGCATCTGGACGCGTTTCTCCAGCCCTGTACCGGCCGACCCCGGGGCCGCCTCGGCCGCCGCCGCCGGACCGGCCGGCGATGTCGCCGTCGTCATGAACCGCTGCAGTGTCCTCGCTGCCCTCGAGCGCAAGGCCGGCGAAACGAAGAGCCTCACGCACTACGAACGCCTCGTCATCCGCGGCGTCCTGGATCCCCTTGGGCCCGCCGGACACCAGGCCATCCACGCCATCCTCGGACACTGCGACAACTACAGCCGGCGCGTCACCGAGGGCTTCCTCGGCCGACCCGGCATCCAGCCCATGGGCTGCAGCCGCATCCGCGAGATCCTCGGGACCTTCTGCGCCGAGGTCGGCTGCTCCTGCCGCTTCGCGCCCCGCAAGGCCGACTACGCGCACCCGCTCCGGCACCTGCAGCGCCCCGCGGCGACACCGCCCCGCACCGCCGCCGCCTCGAGTGCCCGCCCCGCCGCGCCGGCCGCCACGCCCGGCGGCACCGCCGTCCGACGCGGCTCGGCGTCGGGATCGGCCGCGCCGACGGCCACCCCCGAACCCCGCACCTCGACGCCCGACCCCGCGGCACCCGCCGACGATGACCTGCGACAGGCCATCGCCGACTACTCCCGACTCCGCACCGAGATCCTCCGCGCTCAGGAGCGCCTCGAGGCCGCCCTCGGACCCGATGGGACCCTCGCCCTCGACCTCGGCGTCCTCACCCGCGAACCCGCCGACCCCGAGCTCCACCGCTGGCTGATCCGACTCTGACCTCCGGAGGAGCGTGCCCACGGAGCACACGGAAGACGCGGAGAGGGAATGGGATAGGGAAGTGGCCCACGAATCACACGAATGGACACGAATGGGGGAGAGGGGAAGGGGACGTGCGTCAGTGCGTCGGTGGACGGTGCGTCAGTGGCGGACAGCGGGGAGCAGGGAGCGGGGAGTAGGCGCCACGAGCCGAGTGACGCTCAGCCGCTGGGACCGCCGAGCGTCGGCTCGGCTCCCCCGGGACCGCCACCCTCCCGAGTGGCTCTCGGCGGCGCCTGGATCGTCCACATGTTTTAAGGCTTTGCAGTCCCGATGTCATACTCCCGAGTGGCTCTCGGCGGCGCCTGGATCGTCCACCGTGTCCACGATGTCCATCCTGTCCACATCCCGCCGCCGCCGACCCCGGTCGCCAGACGTAAGTCGTTGCGCCGCAACGTTACGAATGTCGCAGTCGGAAACGGCTGAAGGAGAGCTACTTAAGCGACGCATCCCCGACCTGTCCGCGCGGCGCGCGCCAAAAACGGCCCCGGCAACGACGAAATGTCAAAACCACCCTTGCAGCCGCCTGCACCGGAACCTATTGTGAAGTGCGATGTCCGAACAGGACTCAGCCGAAAGGCGATTGAGACACGGCGCTCTCCAGCGTCTCGATGGCTTTGACGTCGTCCGAACAGGACTCAGCCGAAAGGCGATTGAGACATTCGAGAGAAGGGCATCTGGCGGAGTCTGTCGGCGTCCGAACAGGACTCAGCCGAAAGGCGATTGAGACACGGTGCCGCGTGGCACCACCGGCCCTCTCCCGAGTCCGAACAGGACTCAGCCGAAAGGCGATTGAGACAAGGACGCATAGCGGAGAACCTGACGCTCTCGGGCCGGTCCGAACAGGACTCAGCCGAAAGGCGATTGAGACAACAGAACAGCGTCGATCTCGGAGGCGAATGCCTCGTCCGAACAGGACTCAGCCGAAAGGCGATTGAGACAAGCAGCCCGCCTTGATTCCTGTTTTACTGGTCGGAGTCCGAACAGGACTCAGCCGAAAGGCGATTGAGACTTGGCCCGGAATCGGACCACGCGATGAGGGGGCAGTCCGAACAGGACTCAGCCGAAAGGCGATTGAGACAAAATTGCAGACTTCCCGAACTCTTCCGGTCAACCGTCCGAACAGGACTCAGCCGAAAGGCGATTGAGACACAGGTGGGCCACTGCGGCTCGGATGGCGGCGTCGGTCCGAACAGGACTCAGCCGAAAGGCGATTGAGACATGGCACCACCGGCCCTCCCCCGACCCGAGAAAATTGTCCGAACAGGACTCAGCCGAAAGGCGATTGAGACAAACTACTGCGGCTCGGATGGCGCTGTCGCCATCGTCCGAACAGGACTCAGCCGAAAGGCGATTGAGACTTGTAGTTGGTCATGGGAAAGTTCGGAGGTATCGGGGTCCGAACAGGACTCAGCCGAAAGGCGATTGAGACATCGCACGACGAGCGCGAGTGGCCAACTTCCCCAGCGGTCCGAACAGGACTCAGCCGAAAGGCGATTGAGACATCCTGGGGGCGGGGCGGGGGCGGGCGGCGGCGGGGGTCCGAACAGGACTCAGCCGAAAGGCGATTGAGACACTCGGCCGAACACAACTCCGGGAGATGCTCCCGGAGAGTCCGAACAGGACTCAGCCGAAAGGCGATTGAGACACCTACGACCTTGCGGAGTTCCCTCTTGGCCTCCGCGGTCCGAACAGGACTCAGCCGAAAGGCGATTGAGACAACCCGGGGACGGTGGTTGTGGGCATCTTTACCTGTCCGAACAGGACTCAGCCGAAAGGCGATTGAGACAAATTCTCGACCCAGACTCTCCTGGAATCGCGGGCGTCCGAACAGGACTCAGCCGAAAGGCGATTGAGACACCATCGTCGCCAATGCCTTCGCGGCTTCGCTGCGTCCGAACAGGACTCAGCCGAAAGGCGATTGAGACACC
>JAAYZO010000565.1 GCA_012514865.1 Lentisphaerota bacterium
CCACCTTGTGATGCGAGATCTGCACCGGCAGGCCACTGCCGCGGCCGATCGCGATCGACTCCTCGATCGCCTCCATGACGCCGTCGCTCTCGGTGCGCATGTGGGTGCTGTAGAAGCCGCCATAGGCCGCGGCGGCGCGCGCCAGCGCCGTGACCTCGTCGGTCTTCGAGTAGCACCCAGGCACGTAGTACAGGCCGCTGGAGAAGCCGATGGCGCCGTGGGCCATAGCCGCCTCCACCAGGCGCTGCATCTGGCGCAGCTCGTCCGCCGACGGCGCCCGGTCGTCCAGGCCGATGACCTTCTCGCGGACCGAGTTGTGCCCGATCATCATAGCCAGGTTCGGGCCGTCCTTGGCACCCTCCAGATTGCGCCGCAGGGTCTCGAAGTCGATGGGGCCGAAACCGCAGTTGCCGCCGACGACCGTGGTCACGCCCTGGCGGAGGTAGTTCATATTCGCCCCGCCGGGCTGGTGCTTGGTGTCGAAGCCGCAGTGGGTGTGCAGGTCGATAAAGCCCGGCGCCACCGCGAGGCCGTCGGCCTGGATGCGCCGCGACGCCTCGGCTGCCGCCAGGTCGCCAATGGCCTCGACCTGGCCGCCGGCGATGCCGAGGTCGGCCCGACGGCGTGGCGAGCCCGTCCCGTCGATCAGCGTGCCGCCCTCGATGATCAGATCCAGCATGGTACCTCTCCGTCGCCCGGTCGGCGGCGCGACCCTGCCACCGCGGCATGGCCGCCCCCGGCACCCGCCGGGTCCACTGCGAACGTAGCACCGCCGCCGCCGCCCGCAACGCCCCGCAGGGGCGATGCGGCGATGGGGCGCGATTCTGCCAGATCGTGGTACAGTGTCCCCGGTGTCCCCGGGGGCCGTGGGGCCGGTGCCTTCCGGAAAGGGACACAAGCGACACAAGGGACTCCAGGATGGGGTCACCACAGACCCTCGTGACGCCGAGGTCGCTCGGCCCCCCGGCGTCCCCGGTGTTCGCAGGATCTCCAGCGTCGGGCGACGGCCGCCGGGCCGCGTCGGTGCCAGCCAGGAGGAGTCGGTCCATGACATCGCGTGACCGTGTGATCGCGTCGTTGCGGCACGAGCAGCCCGACCGCACGCCCTGCTGCCTGAGTTTCACGCAGCCGGCCCTGGCGGCCATGACCGCCTGGTATGGCGGCACCGGCTTCCTGGGCCTGATCGACAACGCCCTCGAGCTGGTCGGGCCTGGCCCGGGGCCGCGCCAGGGCTGGCTGAGCCCGACTGTCTGGCAGGACGACTTCGGGGTGCACTGGGACCGCTCCACCGACCGCGACATCGGCGTGGTGTGCAACTGCCTCCTTCCCGAGCGCAACCTGGACCGCCTCGAGCTGCCCGACCCGCGCGACCCGGCGCGGTTCACCGCGCTGGCGTCGTCCTGTGCTGCCGGCCGCGAGCGCTTCGTGTCCTTCGCCATCGGCTTCTCGCTGTTCGAGCGGGCCTGGACCCTGCGCGGTTTCGAGAATCTCTTCCTGGACATGGCCGAGGCTCCCGAGTTCGTCGAGGACCTCCTCGACGTGATCTGCGACTACAACCTGGCCCTCATCGAGCAGGCCGTGCAGCACGACATCGACGCGGTTCACTTCGGCGACGACTGGGGCTCGCAGCGCGGTATCCTCATGGGCCCCGACCTCTGGGAGTGCCTGCTCATGCCGCGGCTGGCGCGGCAGTACGCCGCTGCCAAGCGCGCCGGGAAGTTCGTCACCATCCACTCCTGCGGCAAGGTCCAGGAGGTCTTCCCGCGACTGATCGAGATCGGCGTGGATTGCTTCAACCCCTTCCAGCCCGAGGTCATGGACCCGTACGACATGAAGCGGCTCTATGGCGACCGCCTCAGCTTCTGGGGTGGCATCAGCACGCAGGAACTCCTGCCGAGCGGCACTCCGGCGGAGGTCCGCCGTGTCGTGCGGCGCATGGTTGCGGAGGTCGGTCGTGACGGCGGCTACATCCTGGCGCCGGCGCACGACATCCCGGGCGATGCCCGTCCGGAGAACATCATGGCGCTGATCGAGGCGGCCAACGAGGCCTGAGCGGCCGGGGCGTTGCCTGCGGGGCGGCCCGGACACCGCCAGTGCCTGCCGAGAGTCGGTCCCGGTGGCGCCGCGCCGGGCCCATGCCGTGAGGAACTTGCGGCAGGGCTGTTTGGAGGTCCGGTTCTGGCACCCCTTCAGGGTGCTTGGCTCGTGGGTTCGTGTTTCCGGGGGTCGTGCTTTCGCGCGACCCCCGGCTACGATCTGGCACCCCTTCAGGGTGGCAAGGTGAGCGCTGACGCGATTTGCGATCAGCCCTGAACTTGCGGCGCGGGCAGTTGCGCTTCGGCGCCTTTGGCGATAGTCTACTTCCAGCGGGTACGGGAATGCTGAGGCGGTACGAGTCGGACCGCCCTGCGGTCAGGTTGCGGTGTGTGGTTCGCCAGTCCTCAGGATGGAGTGCAAGGGCCATGAGTACCGTGTGCAGGACGACTGAGATCGGGAACCGTCCCGGCCGGCGCCGCGGGGGCGCGCGTTTCACCCTGATCGAGTTGCTGGTGGTGATTGCCATCATCGCCATCCTGGCGGCGATGCTGCTGCCGGCCTTGTCGCGGGCGCGCGAGAAGGCGCGCACCATCTCCTGCATGAACAACGTCAAGCAGATCGGCCTCAGCATCCTCATGTACAACGACGACAACTCCGAGAGGATGATCCCGGCGGCCATGTATTACGCTTCCGGCAAGTACTACACCTGGCCCCACCTGAGCCGGCCCTATCTCAACAGCCTCGAGACCTACCTCTGCCCGTCGGCGACGGACTGGGTCTGGACCGGCACCAACAACGTCACCCAGCGCATCGGCTACGGCTTCTCGCGCAGCGTCAGCAACGTGGCTATGGCCCAGATCACCAAGACGGCCGGGTGTATCATGGTCGGCGATTCCGGCCTGCTGCCGAGCAACGGTAATGCCTACTACCTCATCGACTGGAGCCCGGACCAGAGCGACAACGCCGTCCCGCCGGACTACAACCGGCATGGCCGCGGCGCCAACCTGGTCTTCTGTGATGGCCACGGCGAGTGGCTGTCGATGGGCAAGTACTCGACCTGGATCACCAGCGCCGGCACGCCGGCGCCGACGCCGAACCTCTGGACGATCTACTGAGGCGGCCCGCGCGGCGGTGGCCGTAGCGGCGCCGCCGCCCGGCCGGAGTCGTCCCAGGTGCCCCGGAGGATGGCGTCCAGGGTCGAGGCCGCCGGCTCGCGGCGGAAGAGGATGCCGTGGAGAAGGGCGAAAGGCTCGCCCGGCAGGCCATCGTCCATGCCGGGGGCGGTCTCCCCGGTCCCGACCGGACTGGGGCCGCCATGGGCTGCCACGCGAGCGGCGTTGGCCGGTGCCGGCCCTGTCGTCGCATCCACTTCCGGCGGCTGCGCGGTACGGGTCGTGCGCCGATTCGACGCCTCGTCGTGGTTGCCGAAGGTACTGTCGCGCGTCACTGCCACGGCCAACTGTAGCAGGAGTGCCGTCCAGCCGGCGGCCGCGACCACACCCGCGGCCATGATGGCCCGCGTCAGTGGGCTATGCCTGCAGAGTGTCGATCTGAACGCCATGGGATCCGTCCGCCCGCCTCGCCATGCTGGGCTCGTCCTGCCGTCGTCCATTCCACAGGTATATGGGCGGACAGCCGGGCGGATCTTACGCGTCAGGGGGGGAAACGCAGGGCTGTCCGGAAGTCCGGTTCTGCCAGCCCTCCGGGTGGCCGGGTGAGCGCCGGCGCGATCGTCGATCAGCCCTGGGGCGAGCGCAGCAGAGGCACGAGGCGAGCCGGGGCATTGTGGAACGGGTCCACGGGCGGCGCCGCGGAACCTGCTCAGGGCGTCCCGGTTGCCACGCGCCTCGGTGCGGACGGGGGCGCGGTCAGGGCGCCGCGGTGCCGTCGGTCGGGGCGGCCGGGGCGGCGTCCGCCGGCTCGCCGATGACATCGAGGATGCGGGCCGACTCGAAGAAGAGCGGGTGCCTGCGATCGGCGCGGAGGCGTTGCAGAACGGGGTTCTTCAGCTCATCCGGGCGGTTCAGGGCGTCGCTGAAGATGGCATCGAGGACCTCCGGGTCCTGCTCGCGATCGAAGAGGACGCCGTAGAGAACCGGGAAGGACGCATCAGGCAAGGCATTCACCGCGGCCTGGACGCCATCGAGACGGTCGTCCTGGTCCAGGCGGTCGAAGGCCGCCTTCACGCGGTCGGCCAGAACCGGCAGCGCCGGCGTCTCGGCCTGGCAGGCCTTCTCGATGAGGGCGTCCCACTGCCGCAGGGCGCGCTCGCGCGGATCGACGGCGGGATCCGCGTCGCCGGTATCCGCCGGGGCGTCGTCGGCAGCAGCCGTGGCGGCGGTCCGACCGCGGGCCGGGCCGGGTCGGCGCGGCCGGAGGCGTCCGCGCGGGTCGCGGTCACGGCCGGCGGGCAGCGACGGCGCCCGGCGCGCCGAGGGCCGCACCTCCGAGCCGGTGTCGGCGCCGATGGCGCCCGCACCGCCGTCGTCGGGGGAGGGGGGCAGCGCCAGCCGCCACACGACCACCGGGCCGCCGAGAGCGAGGAGGATCACCCCCGCCAGGACGGCACGGCGCCGCCACGGCGCGCTACAGGCTGTCGATCCAGAAGTCATACGAGCGGTTGAACTTGTATGCCTTCATGATGGGCTCGCCGTCGCGGTTGACCTTGCCGGTGTCGTACTCGCTCTGGTCGCCCCAGAGGAAGAAGCCGCGGCCCTCGGCGTCACCCTCGTCGCGGTTGGGCGTGAGGATGCCCTCGAACGACACCTTCTTTGAGACGTGGGCCTGCTTCACGCCGCCGTCCTCGCGGGTCCAGTCCTCGGCCGAGATGTAGTCGTACCAGAGAGTGAACGAGCCCTTGAACAGCCCGGTGGCGCGGGTGAAGCTCAGCGTCAGGGCGCTGGCGTTATCCTCGCCGTCCTCGTTCGTATCGCCGTACTCGTACCCCACCTCCCCGTCCTCGGCCCAGCGCTGGGGCTTGTCGGGCTTCGGCGCAGCGAGGCCGGTGCCGATGCCCTTGGAGAGGGTGACCGCCAGGGTCAGGCCCTCCGGACCGCCGGCGGCGGGCTCGGCGTAGCCCATCTCGGTCCAACTGATCTTCGGGGGCCGTTCCTTCTCGGAGTCCGGATCGAAGTCCGTATACTTCGTTGAGATCAGTAACTCCGGCAGTGCCCCGACGCCGCCGACCGTGAGGCCGTTCTCGTAGTACGCCTTCAGGTCGATGACCTTGCTGTACCAGCCGCCGTAGAGTCCGACCTCACGTTCGAAGCCCTCGCCGTACTCTTCGGTGGCCTGGGGGTTTCTGCTGTGCCACCAGAGCGCGCCATCGCGGGCCTGCAGCATGACCCCGTCGCCCTTGCCGGGAGCGAGGAACTCGACCCAGCCGAGGAAGGCGCCGCCCTTGTAGGCCGAGGGCGCGGCGCTGATGAGCGTTCGGACCGTCCCCTCGTCATCGCAGACCAGGGCACTGCTGGCGCTCACGGCGGTGCCGTCGGCGAGCTTGCCGGCGATCTTCACGGCGCCCTTGGTGTCGACGGTGAAGGCCAGGAAGCCGCTGCCGACGTCGTCATCGCTCGGCAGGACGGCGGTGTAGTAGCCGGCGTACCGCCCCAGCACCGCGGCCGTCCCGAGGTCCTTCCACGGGTTGCGGTAGGCCGTGAACTCGCAGCTCGGTGGCACGTCCTCGTCGCCGCCCCAGGCGTCGATCCAACTGACCGTCATCGTGATGCCGCCGACCTCGGTCTCCGCAACGCCGACGGCTCCCTCCAGCCCCAGGACCTGCTTCCCGACCTTCACCGAGCCGACAAGCACGAGGTCATCGAAATCCCCCGGTTCGGCCGTCCGGTAGGCCGCCTGGCCCAGGCTGTAGGAGGTGCCGCCGCAGACCAGCTTCCCGGTGATCTTGCCGGTGGCGCTCACGCTCAACGTGACCGTGCCGGGGTACTCTCTGTCGAGTTCGGCCGTCGGGTCGTTAATCGTCATGACGGCCCAGCCGGAGAACGTCCCCTGCGCCCAGGCCGGCAGGGGCAGCACGGTCATCCGCACCTGCCTGGCTATGCTGCCGGCCTTGTTCTTGGCGCCAAAGGTCACCGTGAAGACTCCCGCCTTGGTCGGCGTCCCGGTGATCGCGCCGGTCCTGCTGTTGAGTTTCAGCCCTGCGGGCAGGCCCTTGGCCGAGAAGGTCACCGGCCGTGTCGCGTTGGCGTCGGCCTCAACCAGGCCCTCATAGACCACGCCGACCATGGCGGTCGGGAGGCCGTCGGTCAGGATCGCGGAGGGCGGCTCATCGGGCAGACGGACGTAGGTCCCGGTTAGGGTCTTCTTCTGGCTCGGCGTCACGTCGACGGCCTGTGCCGGCGGCGTGGTCCAGCCCTCGACCGGCCTGAAGGACACGGTGTGCGGCCCGGCGCTCGCCGCGACCGTGGCGCCCGCGGCCTGCCATTCGCCGTCGTCCACACGCCAGCCGGCGCCGGCCGCGATCGCACCGGCGGGCTGGAGGTTGACACCCAGGCTGCCGTCGGGCAAGGCCCCCGGAGCGAGGCTGGTAATCGGCCGCAGGCCGACGGCGAAGCCCTCGTCGCCGCCGCGGTAGTTGGGGCGGGCGGCGCGCTGGGTCGCGGCGGCACAGCCATTCTGGGCGTCCGAGTTGCAGTCGCCGCTGCGGATCACGCGGAATGCCGGCGCGTGCCCCGCATACCAGTCCCAGCACCACTCCCAGACATTGCCCGCCATGTCGTCCAGACCGAAGGGATTCCGGCCGGCCGGGAAGGACCCCACCGGGCTGGTGCGCGGATCGACGCCGTCGTCGAAGCGCGTGTCGTAGCCTTCGTAGCCGAGGTCGTGCTGATTCATCAACGGCTTGGCGCAGTAGTTCGCCCGGGTGTGGTCGATGGTGTCGCCGCCCCAGGGGTAGCGCCGGTCGCTGACGCCGCCACGGGCCGCATACTCGAACTCGACTATCGTCGGCAGGCGGTACCCGGAAGCGGCAGGGTCACAGACGACGTCGTTGGCCTCGCCAGCGCGGTAGACCGCGCCAGACGCAGTGTAGCACGGCGTGCGCCCCTCCATCTCGCTGCGGGCATTGCACCACTTCACGCAGTCGAACCAGCTCACCGCATGCACCGGGTGGTTCGGCCCCTTGCCATCGCCGCCCTGGAGGTCGGTGTAGCCATGCGTCACCGCCCAGGCGTGGACCTGTTCCCACGTTGCCCGGGTCACCTCATAGCGGCTCATGTAGAACGTCGACACCGTGAGCACGTAGGCTCCGAAGTCCGGGTCGACGACGTTGTTGGTGCCGCCGGGGATCATCACGAAGTCGTCCTCGACGGCCTTCGGCGACGCCGACGACGTGGGGCCACCCAGGGCGCCGGCGGCCAGCAGCAGCGGCACAGCCGCCAGCAGGATGCCGATACGGCGCGAGATGACCTGGCCAAGGCGACGCGGGCGGAGCGGCGTCCGCGTGCCAGCGCAGGAACCGATGCAGGGCGCGGTGGTGTCGATCATGCGTCTGTCCTCAGTCGTCTGCAGCGGTGCGTGACACACGGAATGGTCCTCACGGCCATCCGACCACGGGCGTCGGCCGACCGCCATCCAGGGAACCTCGCCCGTCACGCGGCAGGCGTCGGTTGCGTACCCTTACTCCCGGCAGAACACGGATGCAATCCGGAGCCCGGAATTGTCAGGGCTGTTCGAAGATCGCGTCGGCGTTCACTTGGTCACCCTGAAGGGGTGCCAGATCGTAGCCGGGGGTCGTGCGGAGTACGACCCCCGGAACCGCGGATTGCACGCTATGCACCCTGGAGGGCATACGCGTCAACTTAGTGGCTGCTGTTCCTTCCGGCGCAGCGTCTTGCGTGGTTCCTTACGCTGGAAGACGAAGGTGTTCAGGTCCTCGATGGACCACTCCCATGCCTCGC
>JAAYZO010000566.1 GCA_012514865.1 Lentisphaerota bacterium
CGCGCGTCGCGGTGCGCCGCTTGCTCAAGGTTAGCCCTGAGCAAGAGGCCGCACGTGCCTCGCGTCGAAGCCCGAAGGGTGGCCTGTTCACGGGCCGCCGTGCGGCGCGTGAATAGGTCAGGCTAAGGCGCCCGGCGCCTTTCCATTGCAGAGGCTTGACGCATGCTGTCTGATCGCGATTACATGAGGCCGGGAGGCCAGAGAACGATGTGGGGTCGCCCGGCGTCCTCAGTGGTCAAACCCCTGATCTGGGCGAATGTGCTGATCTTCCTGGCCACCGGCCTGGGCCGACATGCCCCAGGCAGCCCCAACGGCTTCTTCGAACTCCTGCACCTGCATCCCTACTACCTCCGGGACCTGGAACTCTGGCGCCTCGGGACCTACATGTTCGTCCACGGCGGCGCCATGCACCTGTTCTTCAACATGTGGGGCCTCCACCTCTTCGGCCGCCTGGTCGAAGAGCGCCTGGGCCCGCAGCGCTTCCTGCGGCTGTACTTCATCAGCGGCGTTCTGGGCGGCCTTGCCTGGACCCTGGCCAACTGGTGGGGCCCGGTGCTTGTGGCCCTGGACGCGCGCGCCCTCACCGAGAGCATCCGACAGCAGCTCCAGAGCGGCGGCGTCGAACTCGTCCGAAGCCAGGGCGAGCTCCTGGCCTACGGCTCGGCCGCGGGCCTGCAGGCGGTGCGCGGCCTGCGCGTGCTGCACGCCTACAGCGGCGTCGTCGGCGCCAGCGGCGCCGTCTTCGGCGTCATGATGGCTGCCGCCATGACGGCGCCGAATCTGCGCATCATGCTCCTGATTCCCCCGGTGCCGATGAAGCTGAAGACCTTCGTGGCGGTCTACGCCCTCATCGAGATCGCCCTGGGCTGGTCCGCGGCGGCCGGCCACAGCGCCTCGAGGGTAGCGCACCTGGCGCACCTTGGCGGCCTGGCAGGCGCCTTCCTCTACATGAAGCACCTCGGCCACAGCAGCCCGTGGGACCTCTTCCGCGGACACCTCGCGGCATGGCGATACCGCCGCGCCCGGCAGCGCTTCCAGACGCTCTCCGGAGATGGCGAGGGCAGCGCCGGCGGCGCCCCGCCCAGCCTCGAGGTCGACCGCATCCTCGACAAGATCGGCCGCTATGGCATCCAGAGCCTCACCGAGGAGGAACGCCGGACCCTCCAGGAGGCCGGACAGCGCCTGCGCGGCGGCGGCCGCTGAGGCGGGATCCCGCGAGACGACACTCGCGGCCGAGACGGCACGGAGCCGCACCCGCGTTCCTGGCGGCTCGTATGAGACGTCGCGGCGTGGTGCGGTCGACGCCGCCCCGGCTCGTGGACGCATGCGCGTCTGGGGACACTCGCCCTCCAGGTGGCGTTGCGGGCGATGTCTCGCCCGGCACGATCCGGTGCTCAGCGCCGGTGACCTTGCTGTCGAGGAAGATCCGTCGTGTTGTCAGAGCGTCGAGCCTGCGTGGGTGCGCTCAGGCCCTCCCGCGCGGGCCGTAGAGGGTCTCACTCAGGCGCAGCGTCGGCGCCGGCAGCGCGGCACCGGCGAGGAAGCGCTCGACCAGCTCGAGGGCCTGCGCCAGGTCGCCGCCCGGCAGCCAGTGGATGGGGGTACCCTCGCGCTCGATCTTGCGCAGCCAGGCGTCCTGCGCCTTGCCGAAACGCCGGATGCGCGCCAGCAGCGTCTCGCGCATCCCCGACAGGTCCACCTCGCCCTGGAGATACTGCGACACATGCCGGTACTCCAGGCCGAACCACGCGAGGCGTTCCCAGGAGAGTCCGGCAGCATGGAGCCGTGCCACCTCGTCGATGAGGCCGGCCTGCAGACGGGCGTCCAGGCGGGCCGCGATGCGCGCATGGACCTCGCCCCGCGGGTAGTACGGCCCGATCAGCAGCGGCCGCAGCCTCAGCCGCTCGGCGGGCGCGCCATCCGGCGCCGCCGCCCGGCTGCGGGCGATCTCGACGGCGCGCACCAGGCGGCGGCGCTGGTGGGTGTCGACGCGCGCCGCCAGGTCCGGCGCCTCGCGCTGCAGCGTCGCCAGAAGCTCGGCATCGGAGAGGCCCTCGAGCCCCTCGCGGAGGGCTTCGGAGGGCGCCGTGCCCTCGAGGGCATAGCCGTGGATCAGGGCGTGGATGTACAGCCCCGTGCCGCCGGCAATCACCGGCAGACAGCCTCGCCCGGCGATGTCGCGCAGCGCGGCCTGGGCATCGGCGACGAAGCGGAATAGGTGGTAGGGCTCGGCGGGATCGACGATGTCGACGAGGTGGACCGGCACGCGCTCGGCGCCGGCGCCGTACTCCTCGAGGTCCTTGCCGGTGCCGAGGTCCAGGCCGCGGTAGACCTGGCGCGAATCGGCGCTGATCACCTCCCCGCGGAAACGCCGTGCCAGGGCCACCGCCAGGCGCGTCTTGCCGGTGGCCGTCGGGCCGACCACCACCACGCAGGGCAGCCCCGCCGAGGCCTCGTCAGCACCCCCGTCGGCACTCACGGCGCCGCCTCGACCGGCGCCGGCGCCACGGGGGGAGCCGGCGGCGCCCCCGCAAGCGGCACCAGCGTCACTTCAACCTGCGCCGGCGTGATCGACTCGACCACGACCTCGCCCTGACGCTCCAGCCAGACCTGGACCGGCCGGCGGTAGCGCCCGGGACTGGTGATGGCATTGACGTCCAGGAAGGGCGTCGCAGACAGCTCACTGAAGGCGTCCAGGACCGCCTTCGGGCCGCGCAGGGTGATCGTGATCTCGGGCAGAACGCCCTCCAGACGCAGACCGCCCCCCGGCGCCACCAGCAGCGCCAGGTCGATGCCATGCAGCGTCCGCGAGACACTCGGGCGGTCGACCATGACCGAGACGCGGACACTGTCGGGGCCTTGGATATCAGGATCGGCGAGGACGAGCTTCGCGCTCTCTTCGAAGGTCTGCACGACGGTGTCATTGAGCAGGATCGGCTCGGTGTCGACCGCCTTGATGTCGAGGAGCTTGCGGCTGGGTCCACGCAGCGTGATCTCGCTCGGCTCCACGGCGGTCTGCACGACCCGGTAGCCATCCTTGAGCGCCCCGGCCGTGACGACGTTGACCTTGACCCCGCGCTTGCTGACCAGGCGGTCGATCTCCAGCTCGATGCGGTCCGGCCGGATCGCGACGACCTTCGTGCCAGACGGCCGGCGCCTGACGTTGACTTTGGACGTGAGGCCGACGGTGTAGTAGTAGACACCCTCATGGATGTTGGATGGAAGATGCACTTCGAGCGTGATGTCCTGGCTGCTGAGCTTCCCAAGGCTCTTGTTCGAGCCGCTCAGCGTGACCTCGACCGTCGGCGCCGGCTTGCGCAGGACCATGACCGTGGAGTCCAGGTGCACGTTGACCGGCACATTCGGCAGCGTGACCTCGGGGTACTCCAGTTTCGAGGACACCGAGAGCCATATCATGATGGCCAGCGCCAGGGCCACCGCCTTGCGCAGGAAGTCGTCGATCAGCCAGCCTGGGAGTCGGAACCGCATCGCTCAGCCCTCCCCGGCGGTGCTGGCCGCGGCCTCGGCCTCCGGCGGTGCGGCGTCCAGGGCGCCCAGAAGGCCGCCCCGGCGACCGCGACGGCGCTTGACCAGGTAGTTGGTCAGGTGGCGCTTGAGGCGCTCACGCGAGACGCCGCGCGTCAGGCGCCCGCCGCGGGCCAGGCTCACGGCGCCGGCCTCCTCGGAGACGATAATCACCACCGCGTCGGTCTCCTCGCTCAGGCCGACACCGGCGCGGTGACGCGTCCCCAGGGTCTTGCCGAGGTCGGGGTTCTGCGAGAGGGGGAAGATGCACCCGGCGGCCACGAGCTGGTCACGGCAGAGGATCACACCGCCGTCATGCAACGGCGTGTTCGGGAAGAAGATTGTGCTCAGCAGCTTGCTCGAGACCATCGCCCCGACCGGCGTGCCGGTCACCGCGTAGCTGCGCAGGCCGATCGACTGCTCGACCGCGATCAGGGCGCCGATGCGGCGGTCCGCCAGGAAGTAGGTCGCGTCCAGGAGGGTATTGATCAGGGCCGCCGAGACCGCCTCGTCTCGACGCGCTCCGAGCAGACTCGGCCGGCGCCCGATCTCGCTGAGGGCGCCGCGGACCTCGGGTTGGAAGACCACCAGCGCGATCAGGCCCAGGACCGTCCACAGGTTGGTCACCAGCCAGTGGATCACACCGAGATCGAGAAGGCGCGCCAGGCCGTAGAGCGTCAGACCCAGCATCGTGATGCCCGCCAGGATGGTCACGGCACGCGTGCCGCGCACGTACTGCATGGCGAAGTACAGCAGCAGCGCCAGAAGGCCGACCTCCACCGCGATCTTGAGCCAGGACTGTATGTGCTCGAAGGTGATTTCCGGCATGACGACTGGCCACCTCGACTGGCAGGCACGCCCGCCGGCGGCACCGCCCGCCGCGGCACGCCCATGGGCCTGCGAACGATGGACTATACCATCCCCCACGGGCCTTGTCACGACCCGGCAACCATCGGCCCGGGCGGTTCGACGATCGCGTCAGCGCTCACCCGGTCGCCCTGAAGTGGCACCCGGAGCAGACTCCGGCACAGCCGCTCGCAACGCCCGCCGCCGCGGCAGCCGCGCCAAGGGGTATAGACGGGCGCCCGCGGAAGCGATGTTGCCACGGCCCAACCGGGGCTATAGTGCGCTCGATGGACACGCTCCGACCGCGCCGCCAGGAACTCCACCGCCAGGCAGCCGGCGCGGAGCGCCATACAGAGAACATCCAAATGCCGCTCGGCACCCCGGCGGGAGGCGAGTGGCCACAGGCGCGAAGCGTCGACGGCGCGCCGCGGCGTCAGCGGCAGCAGCACAGCACCGCGCCGTTGCACCCAAACAGGGAGACGAATCATGAAACAGGCCAGAACGATCAAGACCCTCGACGATCTCCGCAGCCTCCTCGATGGCATCGCCGACATCGACGGTGACCGCATCCGCACCCTGGTGCCCTTCAGCTACAGCGCCGGCCGCGGCACCGGCCAGTGCCAGGCGGGCGATATCATCGACGACGGCAAGACCATCCGCAACGGCGTCCTCGTGAAGGTGCGGGCACAGAGCCGCCTGGGCAAGCTCCTTAGCAGCCAGGGCCGCATCGCCGTGGCCACCCCCGCGCCCCGCGCGGCACGCCCCGCCAACACCGCCGCCGGACTGCCGACCCTCGCCGAACTCAACTCGACCGCGTGGTGGGTCAGGAACTACGGCAGCGCCCTCTCGGAAGCCTCCTACGAACGCCTCAGGGACACCATCCTGGCCCTGAGCGAGAAGCTCCAGGAACGCTGGCAGGCCGACCGGGTCCGCCAGCGGCTCGCCGATCTGACCCGCCTCAGCGATCAGGACCTCCTCGACCTGAGCGCCCGCATCGAGGCCCTGCGGCAGTCCTGAGGCCCTTCCTCCGTCGTGTGCCGGCCGGCCGACCGGTCGGCCGGTTGCGGTGGTGGCATCCGAGGACGCCGGGCCGTCCCGGCGAGATCGGGAGCAGTCTCGTGATCAAGGCATTCGGCAGTTCCTGGCTGGCCGCCTCGTCGCTGGCGGCCCTGGCAGCCGGTGCGGCGGTGCCGGTGTCGCATCCGGTCTTCCCGGCCGCCCCGATGACCGCGGCGCAGCGCACCGAGGCGCGCGCCGCGGCGGCGGCGGTGCTGGCCATGACCCCGGCCGAGATCGACCGTTGGATCGTGCTCAAGAGCAGCTTCGACATGGTCGCCTGCCCGCACTGCGAGTGGCCGGGCGGCCGACGCGACCGCAAGGACTACTGGCGCTGGAGCCCGGACCGACCGGACGAGCTGCACTGCACGCACTGCGGCATCACCTACCCCGACCCGCGCTACCCGCTCTCGGCCGTGCAGGAGACCGTCGACCCCACCGGCCAGGTGCAGCGCTTCCCCTACTACCCCGGCAAGGACGGCTACCGCTACTACCTGGAAGGCCGTCTGGACAACCTGCGCAAGCAGCACCTCGAGGGCCAGGCGCTCCGGCTGGCGCGGCTCTACGCCGCCACCGGTGAGGCGTCCTGCGCCCGCCAGGCCGCCGTCCTCCTCGAGCGCTTCGCGCGCGCCTACCCGCACTACAACCCGCAGATCTCGCGCTGCCCCGGCAGCCCGCGGCTCCTGGAGATGCCCATCCTGCAGCCCGCCGAGGACGGCCTCGTCACGGTGCCGCCCTTCGGCAAGGGCAGCCCCGGCCGCGACGACGGCGCGTACTACCCCTACTGGTCCAACCGCCGCGGCGACGGCTGGAACGGCTGGTTCTACTCCGAGATGCCCATCGGCCTCGCCTATGCCTTCGACGCCATCGCCGCCAGCCCCGAGCTGGACCGCCTGAGCGCGGACCTCGGCCGCGATGTGCGCGCCGCCATCCGCGGCTTCCTGCGCGACACCGCCAACTACGCCCGAAGCTACCCGCCCTATGCCGGCAACATGGACCCGAGCCTCATCCAGGGCTTCGCGGTCATCGGCCGCGTCATCGGCGAGCCCGAGCTGGTGCATGACGCCCTGCGACGACTGCAGCTCATCCTCGACCTGCGCTTCTACCCGGATGGCAACTGGGAAGAGGGCGCGCCCTCGTACCACGCCCAGACCGTCGCCGGGCTGCGCGCGGCGGTGCAGGGACCGCTCAAGGGCTACTCCGACCCGCCCGGCTATGTCGGCCGCGACGACGGCCGGCACCTCGAGACTCTCGATATCGGCAAGGATCTGCCCTGGCTCGGCGAGACCGCCCGGGCCCTCGAGGCCATGACCCTGCCCAACGGCGCCCACGTCGGCAGCCACGACACCTGGTCGCCGACGACGAACGGCCGGGCGCTGCCACGGCCGCCCGCCGCGCCGATGCCATCGCATCTGCACTGGGGCATGGGGCACGCCATCCTGGGCACCGGCCAGCAGGACACCGGCACCCAGGTGCACCTGCACTTCAGCGGCGGCTACGGCCACCAGCACGCCGACACCCTCAACCTCATCCTCTTCGCCAAAGGCCAGGAACTCGTTGCCGACCTCGGCTACACCCACACCGTCCTGGCGCCCTACGTCCGGGGCTCGCTGGCCCACAACCTGGTCGTGGTCGACGAGGCCGACCAGCGCACCGGCGGCACCGCGCCGCCTGCCGACGGCCGCCTCGTCGCCAGCGCCCGCCTGGGCCGGGCCGTGCAGTTCGTCGAAGCCGGCGGCGAGGGCGCCTACCCGGACCGCACCCGGCTCTACCGCCGCGCCGTCGCGCTCATCGCCGGACCCGACGGACAGGACTACGTCCTCGATGTCTTCCGCGTCCTCGGCGGCCGCCGACACGACTGGGTCCTGCACGGCTCAGCCGATGTCGATATGAGCCTCCACAGCACCCGGCCCTCCCGACCGCACCCGGCCAGCCTCCTGCCGCCGGGCACGACGTTTACACTCTGGCCCAACGAGTACGGCCAGAACCGTCAGGGGAAAGCCAACCTCTCCTACGGCCTCTTCCGGAATCTCGCCCGCGGCACCGCCGACGACACCGTGGCGGTCACCATGACCACCGGCGACGGCATCGGAGTCGCCACCACCCTGCTCGGCCTGAACGGCGCGGCCGTGTTCACCGGTGAGCTGCCGTCGATGCGGCGCGCCTGCGAGGACAGCTCGCGCGTCCTCGACTACTGGAGACCGACGGTGATGGTCCGCCGCGACGGCGACGACCTGCAGTCGGTCTTCACCGCAGTGCACCAGCCCATCGATGCCGCGACGCGACGCCTCGCGGTGGAGCGCCTCGCGGCCGCCAGCGACGACGCCCTGGCGGTGGCCATCCGGGTCGAGGGTGACGGCTTCACCGATATCCACCTCTGCGGCGCCGGCCAGACGACGCGGTGGCATCTCCCCGCGCTGGCTCTGGAGGCCGTCGGGCGTTACGCCTTTGTGCGTCTCGTCGACGACCGCCTCGAGGCCATGGGCCTCGCCGACGGCGCCGCCCTCACCTGCCGCGGCCAGGCCCTCGACGTCCGGCCGGGCCAGGTCGTGGAGGTCCAGAGCACGCGCGCCGATGAACAGCAGCCCGAGCGCTGGGCGCTCGTCGTCCGCGAACGCCTCGCGCCGCGGCCGGCCGACCTCGAGGAACGCGTCGTCGTCCGCTTCGCCGACGGCATGACCTACGGCCTGCATCTGGCCGCCATCGTGGACGAGGGCGAGGGCTCGGCCCTGCATCTCAGGCACCGGCCGGGCTTCACCATCGACCCCGATGGCACCACCCGCATGACCCACCACCCGCGACGCACCACCCCGACACGCCCGGAATGCACCCTCCCCGGCGGCGGCGTCTGGGAACGTCAGCCCGAGGACACGCCCCGGACTCCGGCCAACCGGAACCTGTGACGGCCCCGTGACAGACAGGCCCGAAACCGAAAGAAATCCCCAAGGACTCCATGCCGTAGTCCTTGGGGCTGAGGGTCACGATGGAGCCAGCTGCCGGACTCGAACCGGCGACCGCCTGATTACAAATCAAGTGCTCTACCAACTGAGCTAAGCTGGCCTGACTGCCTGTACTATAGCCAGCGCTCACCGCGCCGCCAGACGCCCCCCCGAAGGGAACAGGACTGCTTCGACACCACGTCGGCGGTCGCCCTGGACGGGTGCCGGAACCGGATGGCGCAGCCGCCCGGCCGTGGGCGGAAGGTCCACTTGACTTCAGACCCGGCGCCGCCTAGTGTTGATCTGTGGCCCGGGTCAGCGGCGACCTCAGGGGTACCGCCGCCGCCCTCGTCCCGGGCGTGCCGATCGACTCGAATCCTGCGTCCTGTCGTGGCGGCGGTGTGCCGCCGGTCCCGTTGTGTCGGTGCTGCTGCTGATGGAGGATCCTGCCGTGGGAATCTTCTCGTGGATCGTGATGGGGCTGTTGGCCGGTATCGTGGCGAAGATCCTCATGCCGGGCAAGGACCCGGGCGGGCTGATCGTCACCACCCTCCTCGGCATCGCCGGGGCCTTCGTCGGCGGCTTCATCGGCTCACGTCTCGGCCTGGGGACGCTGTCGGGTTTCAGCCTGGGGACCTTCCTGCTGTCGACGGGCGGCGCGGTGGTCCTGCTGATCGCCTACCGCGTCGTCAGGGGTCGCAAATAGCCCTTCGGGCTCAAGGGAGGCACAGCCATGCGCTGGAAAGGCAGACGGCAGAGCGCCAACGTCGAGGACCGGCGCGGCATGTCGAGAGGCCGGGTGGCCGTCGGCGGCGGTCTGGGCACCCTGGCCATCGCCCTGATTGTGATGTTCCTCGGCGGCGACCCCAAGCAGGTCATGCAGGCCCTCCAGCAGGCCCAGCCGACCACCGCCCAGCCGGCCCAGCCCCTGAGTGCCGAAGAGCAGGAGCTGACCGAGTTCGTCAGTGTCATCCTGGCCGACACCGAAGATGTCTGGAATGCCCTCTTCCAGCAGATGGGCAAGACCTACCGCGAGCCCAAGCTGGTGATCTTCAGCGGCGCCGTGCAGTCCGCCTGCGGCTTTGCGGAGTCGGCCACAGGGCCCTTCTACTGCTCCGGTGACGACGCCGTCTACATCGACCTCCGCTTCTTTCAGGACATGCAGAAGCAGCTCGAGGCACACGGCGACTTCGCCTGGGCCTACGTCATCGCCCACGAAGTCGGGCACCACGTGCAGAACCTCCTCGGCACCATGCAGACGATGCAGTCACTGCAGCGCGGCCGCAGCCAGGAGGAGGCCAATCGCCTGCTGGTGCGCCTGGAGCTCCAGGCCGACTTCCTGGCCGGGGTCTGGGCACACCACGCCCAGCGCACCAAGGACATCCTCGAGGCGGGCGATATCGAGGAGGGCCTCAACGCCGCCGCCGCGGTCGGCGACGACCGCATCATGAAACGCTCCCAGGGCTACGTCGTCCCGGATGCCTTCACCCACGGCACCTCGGAACAGCGCGTGCGCTGGTTCACCCTGGGCTTCAAGACCGGCGACCTCAGCCTGGGCGACACCTTCGCCGCCAAGGCGCTGTAGAGCCACCCGCGTCGGGCCGGCAGGCCGCGCGCCCACGGTGCGCGCGGGCCGCGGCACCGGGGCCTGCCGCAAAGCGACCCAAGCGACCCAAGGGACTCCAGGAAGGGATCCCCGCGGCGCCCCGCGTGACGCCAGAGTCCCCGCTGTCCCCGCTGTCCCCGCTGTCCCCGCTGTCCCCGCTGTCCCCG
>JAAYZO010000567.1 GCA_012514865.1 Lentisphaerota bacterium
CGCGCGTCGCGGTGCGCCGCTTGCTCAAGGTCAGCCCTGAGCAAGAGGCCGCAAGTGCCTCGCGTCGAAGCCCGAAGGGTGGCCTGTTCACGGGTCGCCGTGCGGCGCGTGAATAGGCCAGGCTGAGGCACGGGAGGCTTTTCACAGATCCTTCACAGAGACACCGTGGAGACGCGCCGCGCCCGCCGCTAGACTGGCGAGGCGCAGAAGTCGGACCAGTCGGACTGGGGCGGCAGGCGCTGATCTTCACCGCAGCGAGGAGCCGACGAGGCCATGCACACCAGCGCAGATGATATCCAGGCGCCCCCGCGGCCGCGTCGCCGCGGCCTGCTGCGACGGCGTTCGTCGTGGGTGCTCCTCACGGCGGTCGTGGTCGGCCTCGCCTGCGCCGTGCTGTCGTTCCGCGAGGGCGGCGCCGACGAGGGCCTCTTCGTCTACTGCGGCTCCGGCATACGGCCTGCCATGGAGGCGATGCGCAGCGAGTTCACCGCCGCCACCGGCATACCCGTGCGTGTGACCTACGCCGGCTCCGGCTGCCTGCTCTCGATGCTGACTTTTGCCCGCAGTGGCGACCTCTACATGCCGGGCGAGCGCTACTACGTCGACCAGGCCATCGCCGATGGGCACCTCCACGATCCGGTCCAGATCGCCTATTTCGTCGCCGTCGTCGGCGTCCAGAAGGGCAACCCCAAGGGCATCCGCTCGCTGGCCGACCTGGCCCGAAGCGACGTGCGCGTCGGCATCGGGCACCCGGAGACCGTCGCCTGCGGCCTGGCCGCGCGGCGTATCCTCGAGAAGGCCGGCGTCTGGGAGGCGGTGAAGGCCAATGTCGACGCCCAGGGCGCCTGCACGGGCACCGCCATGGAGCTGACCAACGCCCTGGCCCTCAATGCCATTGACGCGGCCATCAACTGGGACGCCATGATCTTCCCGATGCGCGACCGCCTGGATATCCTGACCATACCGCTGGAGCAGAATGTCGAGGTGCCGATACCCCTGGGTGTCCTCACCTGGAGCACGCGCCAGCGCGAGGCCGAGCGCTTCATCGAGTTCGCCCTCTCGGCGGACGCCAAGCGCTGTTTCGAGACGCACGGTTACCACACCGCCATGGAGCCCTATGTACTACCCTATTACGGCACGGCGGTTCTGGAGTAGCCTGGCCGGCGCGGCCTGCCTGGCGCTGGCCGGCTGCGGGCCGCGACAAGGCACGACGGTCGCTCCGGAACAGGTGACGCTCTGGTGCACCTTCTCCGGCGAAGCCCAGGCGCGGGTCCTGCGGGAGGCCCTCGCGGCCGGCACCGGCTGGAAGGTCGTCGTGCTGCCCCTGGCCGCGCCCGACCTCCTGGCCGGCCTCGAGGGCACCCGCGCCGGTGACCTCGCCGTCTTCCCGGAGGCGACCCTCCTGGACGACCTGGCGTCGCGCGGCCTGGCCCGCGGCGAGGCCCTGCGCTACGACCTCGGGTTCTACGTGCTGTCGAAGGCCCCGGTGGCCCTGGCCGACCTGGCGGTGCCGGGGCGGCGTCTCGGCGGTCTGCCCGTCGCAGGCGGCCTCGACGCGGCCCTGGTGGCGGTCCTGCCCTCGGACCTCCGGGCTCCGATTACGGCGAACATCCGCCACCGCAGCGCGCGCGCCGACGAGCTGATCCGGCTGGTGCGGCAGGACGCCCTTGACGCGGCCATCGTCTGGGCGCCCCCACCGGCGGGGGCTGCCCTGGAGGTCCTCTCGGTCGGCGGCGGCGACGCCTGCTGCCCGCTCCTGGCGCAGCCGCTGTCGTGCTCGAGGCTGTCGCCGGCGCAGTGGGAGGCCGTCCTCGCGGTCTGTCGCGACCCGGCCGTGGTGCAGGCCCTCCAGGAGCGGCCCGGCGGCCGCAAGGGCGGTGCGCCGTGAGCCGCGCTCCCGTGCTGCCGCGTGCCCCGGCCGCCGACCGCGTCTTCCGGGCCACCTTCAGCAGCCTGCTCTGGCTGGCCGTCGTCCTTATCGCCGGCATCCTCATCGGCATGGCGGCCTATGTCGACTGGCCGGGGCAGGTGCGCTGGGCCTTCTCCACCGACGAGGGGCGTGTCTTCCTGCGCCAGGTCGGCTTCTCCATCCGACTCAGCCTGATCACCTCGGTGGCGAGTACCTTCTTCGCACTCCTCTTCGGCATCCCCGTCGCCTATGCCCTGTCGCGCTTCCGCTACCCCCTGCCGCTCCTGATCGACACCATCCTCGACCTGCCCATCATCCTGCCGCCCCTCGTCGCCGGGCTGGCCCTGCTCACCGTCACCCGCTACTGGCTCGGGCCGTTCTTCGATGCCCTCGGCATCCAGATCCACTACACCGCCCGCGGCATTGTCCTGGCCCAGTTCTTCATCGCCGGGCCGTTTGCGGTGCGCGCCATCAAGGCGGCCTTCGACGACATCTCGCCACGCTACGAGGACGTGGCGCGGACCCTCGGCTGCACGCCCTTCCGGGCCTTCTGCCTGGTCGGCCTACCCCTGGCACGCCACGGCATCCTGGCCGGCGCCATCATGACCTGGGCCCGCGCCGTCAGCGAGTTCGGCCCCATCCTGATCTTCTGCACCGCCTCCGAGAAGACCGCGGTACTGCCCATACGGGTGTTCCTCTTCAACTCGGCCGGCGATGTCGCCGGCGGCGTCGTGGCCAGCGTCATCCTCATCGTCCTGGCCGCCGCCGCGCTGCTGACCTTCAAGCTCCTCGGAGGATCCCGCCTGAGCCTCTGAGCGGCTCCGGCTACGGCCATGGTGCGCATCGATCATGTGGATGTGACGGTCGGCACGTTCCAGCTCCACGACATCGTCCTGGACATCGCCGATCGCGAGTACTTCGTCGTGCTCGGCCCGACCGGCGCCGGCAAGACGGTCCTCCTGGAATGCATCGCCGGCCTGACACCGCCGCGCCGCGGCCGCGTCTGGCTGGGCGGCCGTGATGTCACCGCCCTGCCGCCGGAGCAGCGCCGCGTCGGCTACCTGCCGCAGGACTACGCCCTCTTCCCGCACCTGACCGTCCGCGAGAATCTCGCCTTCGGCCTGATGGTCCGGGGCCGCGAGGACGACATCCCGGCCAGCGTCGAGCGCTACGCCGGCCTGCTCGGCATCGGGGCGCTCCTCGAGCGCCTGCCGGCCAAGCTCAGCGGCGGCGAGAAGCATCGCGTCGCCCTCGGCCGGGCCCTGGCCATCGACCCGGAGATCGTCCTCCTCGATGAGCCGCTCTCGGCCCTCGACGTCGCGACGCGCGAACGCATCAGCGACGAACTCCGGCGCATCCATGACAGCACCGGCATGACCACCCTCCACATCTGTCACAACTTCGACGAGACCCTCCGCCTCGCCGACCGCGTTGCCCTCGTCAACCAGGGCCGCGTCGTCCAGGTCGGCACCCCCGAGGACCTCCTGCGCCGCCCGCGCAGCCTCTTCGCCGCCGAATTCGTGCGCTCGGAGAACATCCTGCGCGGCCATGCCGACGGTGCCGGCGGTGCCGGCGACGCCATGCGGGTCCGCGTCGGCGAGGTCGTCATGGAGGTCGCCAAGGCGCCCGCCGGGCCGGTATGGGTGACGGTCCGACCGGATGACATCGAGGTCCTGCCGCCGGAGGGCATTCCAACCACCGCCAATGCCTTCACCGCCACCGTCGAGGCGGTTGAGACCCGCGCCGATGGCTACGCCCTGCACACCCGCGGCGCCCTCGCGCTGACGGCCTTCGTCAGCCGCCCCCAGGCCCGCGACCTCGCCGTCGAACCCGGGCGCCGCCTCGCCCTGGTCCTCCCACCGAACTGCCTCAACGCCTTCCCCGCTGCCGACTGAACGCCGGCGAGAGATACGCGGGACTGGCCGCGGATCGACCCACGGACGGGGACAGAGGGGAAGAGAGGGGAAGAGAGGGGAAGGCGGCCCACGAAGCACACGAAGGGACACGAATGGGGGCGGGTGTAAGGCAAGGGGGCGAGGGGGCGAGGAGGGGAAGTTTGCGAGCCGCGGCGGCTGGTGTCGCCGTCGTGCCCCGCGCCGGGGGTCCGGCTGCAGCGGCGGCCGTCCCCGGCCGCTCCCCTGTAGCGGCGGCCGTGTCCGGCCGCTCCCCTGTAGCGGCGGCCGTGTCCGGCCGCTCTTCCCCCGGGAGCGCCGAGCGTCGGCTCGGCTCCCCCCGGGATCGCCACTCTCCCGAGTGGCTCCGGTTCTGCCAATCAGGAGATTGGCGCACCCGGGAGGTCCACGGACGGCGCCGCGGACCTGTGCGCGGTCGTCTGCCGCCGCGCCTGGCGGAACTCCTTCAGGCCATCGCGGAAG
>JAAYZO010000568.1 GCA_012514865.1 Lentisphaerota bacterium
ACCACCAGGCCCGCCGCCACGGCGGCGTTGCTCAGACAGGCCCGCGACAGACTCGGCACAAAGACCGCCGCCAGGAGCCCGGCGCAGAACAGCGCACCGATCACCACGGCCCGGCGCGACCCGCTCGAACGCAGCAGCGCCAGGCCCAGCGCCAGACCCACCAGGACGACCACGGCCCGCAGAAGGACCTCGGAGACCGCCGCGACGCGCAGGGCACCCTCAGGCCCCGGGATCGGCCGCAGGGTCGCGAAGAGCAGATGCCGGCCGTCGGTCGCGAAGCTCGCCAGTCGATCGCGGCCCTCCGTCAGCGGGCCGGCGACCCAGGCCTGCAGGCCGGCCTGGCTCTGCCGGCCGCGCGGCCACGACGAGAAGCCGCGGATGGTCCAGACAATCTCGTCATTCCACGGCCCGCGGTGGCCGAGGTAGGCGCGCTCCTGCGGCAGATACAGCGACAGGCACAGGCGCTGCGCCGCCGGCTCCTCCGGGAACGACGGCGGCGCGATGGCCAGGCCCTGGCCACGCACCGTGTAGCGCAGCTCCACCAGGAAGGCCGCCTGCGGCGTCTGCCCGGTCAGGGGGATCACGTAGTCACCGCCGGCGCCCTGCTCCAGGGCCACGGGCCGGCCGTTGATGTGCAGCGGCTGTGTGTCGAAGTCGACCTCGCCGGGCAGATGCACGGTCAGGCGCTGGCGGGCGCTGCGCATGGCGTAGACCGCCTGGACGCTGGTCAGGTCCCCGCGAGTCACCACGGCGGTGACGAGGCCGCGCTCGATGCTGGTGGCCTTGACGTCCTTGGGCTCGTAGCGTGTCGCCTGGACGGTCAGCGCCCAGCCGTCATGGAACTCGAAGGCGTGCGCCGCGTCGCCCGCGCGGGCGCCGGGCATGAGGTCGTGCTGCGGGTCGATCGCCCGCAGGCCGCGGCGGTCCTCCGCCGGCGTGACCTCGATCGACTCGGCCTTGGCCAGGACAAGCTGGCCCCAGGCGCGGTCCACCCCGCGCGGCACCAGCCGCGGCACCGCGATGTCGACCGTGCTGCCGACGTCGAGCTGCGCCAGCGGCATCTCCCAGACGACCCCGATGGGCACCCCGCCGAGGAACTCGGTGTCCCCGCTGAGACTCCAGGCGACCATGCCCGGGAGCAGGTCCGCCCGGCCGGCGGGGTCGTCGATGACGCGGTAGCGAATCCCCGGGCTGGTCACCCGCGCCACCGCCGCCACCGCCTCGGGGAGGTCCAGGCGGAGGCTCGACACGCCGCTGTAGAGCACCTGGAGCTGCAGCGTCGCCTCGAAACGGACCACCCCGGAGGCGATGCGCATCACCAGGAGCTGCCCGACCGTCAGGTGCGGCCGCCGGCGCTCCGCGGACACGGTCAGGGCGACCGGATCCGCCCCGAAGGCAAAGGCCATCGCCGGGCGCTCCTCGCCCTCGCGCTGGCTCGAGACGAAGCCCTCGACCGCGACCGCCGGAGCAATGCCGCGCAGGCCCTGAGTCTGCTGCGGACTCAGCCGCAGGCTGTCGGGGCCGTAGACGACCAGGCGGCCGTTCTCACGCAGGACGGCCTCCGGATCGGCCCGCGGCAGGCCCAGCGGCAGCGCCACCGCCTTGCCGGTCGGCGCCAGGAGGTCGGGCTCGGCAAGACGCCGCGACAGCCGCACCGCCAGCCCCACGGGGCCCTGCGCCTGACGCGCCAACGTCACCACCAGGCGCTCGGGATGGCCCTCGGCACGCTGGTGCGCCTC